>DASQAM010000336.1:0-6306 GCA_035635735.1 Gemmatimonadales bacterium
CTCGGCGTCGTACAACCGCGCACCCAAGTAGACCGCGGCGTCGTCGTACACGATCATCACCGTCGTCGATTCGGCGGGCGACGTCCCTTCCTGGGGATCGGTCTCCGTGAAGCCGCCGACGCTCCTGGCCTGCTGCCACGCGGGGTCGTCGAGCCTGCCGTCGAGCACGGGTGGGCGCTCGATCCGGACAGCCGTCATGACGGGCGCCGCACGTCCCCCCGCATGACGCAGAGCGGAGGAATCGGAGGGTACCTGTACGAGGAGTGCGGCCGCAACCATCAGCACCGGCGACGACCTCCCTGACCTCGGGGCGGTTAAAATACCCCGGGAAGGTACGCCGGTCGTCTCGCGTGTGGCGCCAGGCTGTCAGGGTTTGGTCAAGAGCTCCTCGAAGAGTGCCAGAGCGCGCGGGTCGCCGGACTGGCCGAGCCAGAACAGCGCCTTGCGCCGCACCCCACGCTCCGGGTGCGATCGGGCGATCCGGATGAGGACGGGGACGCCGGCGTCGCGCGGCTGCTGCGACAAGGCGAAGACCGCCTGCTCCTTCACGTCACGGTCTAGGTCGGCATCGTCTACGAGGTCGGTAAGGTCCTTGGTAGCGGCGTCGCCAGCGGCCTGTCCGAGCCAGAACACCGCCTGGCGGCGGGTGCGCTGGGGCGCGCGATCATCGCGGGCGAGCCTCAGGAGCATCGGCCAGACCGTAACCGAGTCCGCGAGCGTCAGGGGGAGTATCGCTTCTTCCCCCGCACGAGTGTCCTCGCGCGTGGCCACGCCGAGCAGCCAGTCTACGGCGTCGCGTGCCGACACGGTGCCGAGATCGGTGACGGCGGCGTCTCGAGGCGGGACGACCCAGCGCCCTCCCACGTAGGTGCGAAGCGATTGCACGCGGCCGGTCCGGACTCTGAGCGATACGCGCACCGGTCCCGGCTCGCAATCATACTCGACCTCATCGTCGGCGAAGCCGCGGTCGACCGTGATCGTACGTTCCCATCTCCCCCGCCCGCACTTCCCGTCGGCGCACTCGAAGGCGATTACGCTGTGTCCGTCGCCGCATACCCCGGGACGCGCGGCGAAGCTCAGCCGGACGGTCCCGTCGGGTGCGGCGGCCACTCGGGCGCCGAGGCGCTGGGCGGCCGCGGGCCCCGCCACGAGCGCCCACACGAGCACCAGCCGGCCGCTCACGGGTTGATGATCTCCAGCAAGACCTGCGCGGCGCGCGGGTCGTGCGACTGGCCGAGCCAGAAGATGGCCTTCTTGCGGAGCTCCTTGTCCTGCTCCGTCTTGGCGATGCGGATGAGCTGATCGAGCGCGGCGGCCTCGTGGCGCTGCGAGTACACGAAGATCAGCTGCTCTTTCATATCCTGGTCCTGCATCCGATCGTACAGCCCGACCAGTTGCTCCAGGTTCCCGCCGGTCTGACCGGCCCAAAAGAGCGCCTTCTTCCGCATCTCTACCGGCTCGCGCTCGTTGAGCGCGATGTCCATCAGCCAGCGCCCGTTGTCCGCCCCGCCCATCTGGGAGAGTGAGAAGATCACCTTCTCTTTCAAGTCCACGCTCGTGAGCTTCGCGTACACGCCCCGCAGGAAGGCGGCGTTCTCGGGGGATTGTTGCTGGCCGAGCCAGAAGATCGCCTTTGCGCGCGCCTCGTCCGGCGCGCGCTCGTTGGTGGCGTATTCGCGCAGGATTTGGGCGGCGCGGGCATGGTGGATTTGCGACAGCGCGAAGATCGCCTTGTCCTGAAGCTCGGGATCCGTGGAGCTGCGGAGGATCGAGTCGAGCGCGGTCACGGCGCGGTCGCTCCCCGTTTGCGACAGCCAGAATACCGCCTGCTGGCGCACCTCGGAATCCGGATCGTTGCGGGCGACGTCGAGCAGGATGTCTTCCGTTTCGCCACCGTGCTTCTGCGAGACGATGAAGACCGCCTTGCGCCGCAATCCGGCGGAGCATGCATCGCGCTTCGCCAGGACTTTCTTGAGGATGGGGAGCGCGTTGGTCGCGTCCATCTGGAGTAGACCGTTCAGCGCCGCGATTCGGACGTCGTCCTCGTCGTCTTCATCGGGACAGCCGCGCGCGACCGGTGGTTGCACGGGCTGCGCCGGTTGCACGGGCTGCGCCGGTTGCGCGGGCTGTGCCGGTTGCGCAGGCTGTGCCGGCTGCGCGTACCTGGTGAGCCAGGCGGCCGCCTCGGCGTCGCCCTGCTTCGCGAGCGCCGTTTGAATCCGGGCGAGCAGCGAGTAGCCGTCGCGCAACGTCGCCGCTTTGGCGTATCGATCTTGCTGCGTGATCAACAGGCCGCGAGCGCGAACCAGATCGTCGTTCTTGTACAGCGCAAACGCGGCCCAGTAGAGGGCGTCACCGGCACGCGCGACGTCAGGGTACCGGCGCGCGAGATCGGCGTAGAGCTTCCCGGCGCTCGCGTAGTCACCACGGTTGAATGCCCGCCGCGCCGCACGCCACAGCGAGTCAGTGGGGTCCTGCTCATCTTGGAGCGGGGCGCTGTCCGAGGGGCCCACCGGGTCGAGGGCATCGACGGCGTCCAGTGCGTCGAGCCCATCGAGCGCGTCCAGGACATTGAGCCCTTCGAGCGCGTTCAGGGCGTCGAGCGCGTTCAATGCCTCGAGCGCCGCTTGCGCGGGTACGACCACACGCGGCACGACGGGGTGCTGCATTCCGACGACGGCCGCTACCATCAGGTACATCGCCTGCATCACAATACTCCTTGCGTGCGCACGGGGCCGGGGCCGGCGGGGTTCGCCGTCCGCAGGCGTAGCAGCACGCTGCGTTGGTCCAATCCCTGGTTGATCGATTGTACGTCTTCCCGATCGCCGCTCGAGGGCAGCTGAGCGATTTGCGCGAGCACGAGCTCCAGATCCTCGAGCAGGCCCTTCAACCGCGCGTCTCTGGCCGCGGGCGAGTCCAGCATGAGGCGGGTCGTCGCGAGCAGGTCGCGGGCCTGCTTCGAGAACTGGGCCGCTGGCACGCTCGGCGATCGCGCTTCGGCGCGGAAACCGGTGAGCAACACCTCGGTGCGCGTGAGGTACTGCGCGGCGGCGACGCGGTAGGCGAGTGTCGATCCCTGGTCGGTGCCCGTCGCCATCACGGGTGAGTTGGAGGATTCGCTTCCCCCCGCGCTCCAACGCCCGATGGCGACGCCGAGCGCGAGCACGGCGGCGATTCCCACACCCCAACGTAGGGTGCGACGAACCACGATGACTTGGCGCTGACGCGCCGCGCGCGCCGCCGCGATGCGCTGCCATAGCTCCTCGCGCGGCGTGGCGGGCGGACGATGATAGTCCTGCGCCGCCTGCCGCAGCCGCTCATCGAATCGATCATCGGTCATGACACCCACTCCCCCGCGAAATCCGCGAGCGCATCACGCAGCTTGGCGCGCGCTCGCGACAGTTGCGCCTTCGATGTCCCGGTTTCGATGCCCAAGGTCGCGCCGATCTCCTCGTGCGTGTACCCCTCGACGTCGTGCATCACGAACACCGTGCGATAGCCATCGGGGAGACCGTCGATCGCCTGCGCCAATCGCCGTTTCAGATCCGGCTCTGCTGCGCGTCGACCGGCGGAGGTCCCTGCGGCCTCGTCCAGGTCCGTTTCCCGTTGGCGGAAGCGCTTCACCTTGCGCAGCCCGTTCAACACCACCGAGGTGGCGATGGCGTGCAGCCAGGTGGAGAGTTTCGCCTCGCCCCGAAAGGCGCCCAACCGATCGAACGCGCGGACGAACGTGTCCTGGGTGAACTCACGCGCCAGCTCGTCGTCTCCCGCCAGGCGGTAGGCCAGCCGGTAGACACGATCCACGTGGGCGTCGTACAGCGCGCGCTCCGCGGCGCCGTCCCCGGCCCGGACTTTGGCTATCAGTTCGCGTTCGTCCACCAGGCTCCGAGCGGGAAGCAGGGGGCAGCGTCGGTTAACTCTGTGACACGGCGGAGCGCGGGAGGGTTGCGCGGGGCGAGAGGGAGAGGGGGTTACGCCTGCTTCAAGAGGATTCGGATCCCCACGCCGACGAGCACGGCGAGCAGGAAGGAGGCGAGGGTGCCGACCAGAAAGTACTCCGCGAATTCGCGGTCCTCGAGCTGCTTGAAGCGCGCGAGGGACTTGGCGGCGATGATCCACCCCACCGCGGCGTAGTCGCCCAGCAACACCATGGTGAGGGCGAGCGCGCGCTCCAGAGACCCCACAGCGCGGCCGCGGGCGACGTCGATCGCGCCGGCGGTGCGGTCCTCGTCGCGCCGCATCTGCAACGTCGGGAGCTCGAGCACGCTGCGGACCAGGACGATCCCCCGACCCGAGACATACAAATAGGCGGTGGCCAGCAGCCCCACCCGCCCCCACCAGAGCCCATCCGCGCTCGGTCGCGCGAGCGGGGCGAGGAGCGTGCCGAGGACGAGTGCCGCGATCACGAACAGCACCTCCCCCAAGAGCAGCGCCCGGCCGCGGCGGCGCCCGTCCACCTGGCCGGGCCAAAGCGTGGCGGCCAGCGTATAGGCGAGCAGCGGAACGACGAATAGCGGGTTCACGCGGGTTCCGCCTCCAAGAGTGTCCGAAACATCTTATCCCCGGCGGCCACGAGGGGCCAGGCCATGCGCCGGGCGAGGTGCGAGATCGCGCTGCGATCGACGTCGAGCCGGGCCGCGGCGGCCGCCGGGTCGCCCACCCGCAGCAGGGTAGCGGTGCGCCGCTGGCGCGGGGTCCAGCTCCAGTACAGCGCAGAGTAGTAGCTGGCGAGCGGCTCGAGCGCGGACGTGAAGCCGCCGAACGTGAACACCAGACGCTCACTTTTGGCGCGGTCCATCGCGGCCCGGGCTTCGTGAAAGCAGGGACCGTCGATCTCGGGGGCCGTGGGCGCGAGGGGCGTGGTGATCGGTCCCCGGCCGCAGGCCACGACCCAATCGACGCCGGGAAGGCGGGCCCGCAGGTCGTGCGCCACGTCCCACACCGGCTGGGGCGTCGGGAGCAGGCACTGCAGCTCGTCGCCCAGGGTGACGGCGAAGCGGGCGACGAGGACGCGACGATAGCGCTGGTTCAGATCCTTCACCGCCGTGCGGGCGTCGGCCTGGAGGCGGGCGCGGGCGGCCGGGGAGAGCTCGCGCGAGGCGATTGCGTCGGCGATGAGGGCGATGTAGGTCTTGGACATTTTATGTCACATTGTGCTTATATGACGAATTACGTCATATTATAGCAATATGACGTAAAATGTCAACTCATCTACCGTGCCTTACCGGGTGCCGAACAGCCGATCGCCCGCATCCCCGAGCCCCGGCAGGATGTAGCCGTGGTCGTTGAGCTCGCGGTCGAGCGCGGCGGCGAAGAGGGGGACGTCGGAGTGGGTCTCGAGCATGCGGCGCACGCCCTCCGGCGCCGCGACGAGACACAGGAAGCGGATGCGCTGGGCGCCGGCGTGCTTGAGCGCGCTCACGGCATCCGCCGCCGAGCCGCCGGTCGCGAGCATGGGATCGAGCACGAAGAAATCGCGCGCGTCCTCGCCGGATGGGATCTTGAAATAGTAGTCGACCGGCTCGAGCGTGTCGTGCTCGCGGTAGATACCGATGTGGCCGACGCGCGCCGAGGGGATGAGCTGCGCGATACCCTCGACCATGCCGAGCCCCGCGCGCAGGATCGGCACGAGGGCGAGCTTCTTCCCGGCCACCCGGACTCCCCGCATCCGCTCGAGCGGTGTTTCCACCTCCGCGGTCTCAAGTGGCAGGTCCTTGGTCACCTCGTACGCCATCAGCATGGCGATCTCGTTCACGAGCTGCTTGAAGTCCCGGGTGGGGGTGTTCTTGTCCCGGAGAATCGACAGCTTGTGCTGGATCAGCGGGTGATCGAGCACCGTGAGGTTCGGGAACTTGGGGTGCGGCATGGACGAGAAGGTATCGCGCGAGACGGCGAGACGTCCAGGCGGCGCCCGTTGACGGGCAGGACGGGTGGAGAGACTCAGGGCCCGCGCCGGATCGGCCGCCCCGGATGGGCCGCCACCGACGCGCTGTTCCGCACCACGAACACGCCGTGCACCAGCACGTGCACGATCCCTTCTGAGAACTGGGCCGGGCGCTCGTACGTGGCCCGGTCCACCACGCGCGCGGCGTCGAACACGGTGAGGTCGGCGTCCGCCCCGACCTGGACCCGGCCCTTCGCGCGCATCGCTGGCACCACCCGCTCGAGTCGCTGGGCCGGCAGCAGGGTCATCTTGCGAACCGCATCCGGGAGGCTCAGCGCGCCGGAGTCGCGCACATAGCGCCCCAAGACCCGTGCGTGTGTCCCCGCGAGCCGCGGATGGCCGTGGGGGGAGATGCCATCGCT
>DASQAM010000337.1:0-3953 GCA_035635735.1 Gemmatimonadales bacterium
GGGAAGATCGTGGCGACGATGGCGAACGGCGACGGTGTGGACGCGCTGGGGTGGGACCCGGTGGAGAAGCTCATCTACATCCCCGCGGGACGCGACAGCAACGTCACCGTCGTGCACGAGGATGCGCCCGACAAGTACACCATGGTGGCCACGGTCGCCACGATGCGGGGCGCCAAGACCATCAGCGTGGATCCGATGAAGCACGTGGCGTATCTGTTTCAACCCGAGTACGGCCCGGCTCCCGCGCCGGCCCCGGGCGCTCCACCGCCGCAGCCGGGGGCCCGCCCGCCGCGCGGTCCAGTCATCGGGGCGTGGTTTTTCGCGATCAGCCACTGATCGCTCACGGGGCTGCGGCGTACCCGGACCGTTCCACCCGAATCCGGTACAGACTCTTCCCGGCGGTGATGAATAGCGTCTGGGCATCTCCGCCGCGGCCGAACTTCACGTTCGTGGGGCTTTCAGGCGTCGGGATGTAGGCGAGCTCCTTCCCGGCCGGCGAGTAGACGTAAATGCCCTGGCGCTCCCCCTGCACCGCACAATAAATGTTGCCGTCCCGGTCCACGCCAATCCCATCGGGCCCGGCCGGAGAGAAATCCACCACCGTGCGCCGGAACTTCGCCGAGCCGTCCGGCGCCAGGTCGTAGGCCAAGAGCGCCTTCCGCCCAGGCGCCGCCTGGATCTCCGGCGGCAGATCGCCGAACGATCCGTTGTCGTTCGCGCCCACGTACAGCGTCGCCTGATCCGGTGAGACGGCGATGCCGTTCGGCTTCCCGGCATCGGCCACGATCAGCGAGACGCGTCCGTCGAGATCGATGCGGTAGACGCCCTGCACCGGCTGCTCGATCGGCTCCCAGCCCACGTAGCGAGGATCGGTGAAGTAGATGCGCCCGCGCGCATCGAGCACCAGATCGTTCGGGGAGTTGAGCGGCCGGCCGTCGAACAGTGCCGCGAGGATCACGCTCTTGCCGGTCTTCATGTCGGTCCGCGTGATCCGCCGTCCCCCGAACCAGGCCCCCTCCGCCACGACCAGGCGCCCTTGGGCGTCGAACACCATCCCGTTGGACATGCCGCTCGGCGAGCGGAATACCGTGGACGTCCTGGTCTGCGGGTCCCAGCGCCAGATGTAGCCCGCCTGATACCCGGATGCCTTGCCGACCGTGATGTCCGAGAAATACACCGAGCCGTCGGGCGCCTGCGTGGGACCTTCGGTGAAAAACCCTTCGTTGAACAGACGCTCGAGCTTGGCACCCGGCGCCACGATGGACGGATCCTGTGCGAGCAGCACCTCGGGAGCGAAGACGATGAGTATTCCTACGAAACGAATCCAGCATCGCAACGAGATCACGCCGCCGCCGCGGCGGGCGCGGGCCCGGCGTCCACCAATCGCTTGGTGACGGGCTCGACGCGGAAGTTGAGCCCTTCCAGGGTGCGCGATCCGAGGAGGACCAGGTCGCCGGCCTCTCCGAACACGACCTCGTCCGCCGCCCGCTTCCCGACTACGTGGACAAACACACCGCCAGTCCACCGCTCCAGAATCGTTCCGTCGGCCTGGCGGAAATGCCACTTGTTGTTGCGCTCGACGCACAACGATTCGAGGATCTCGGCGGGAACCCACGACAGCTCCGCACCGGTGTCCACCAGGACCGATCTCAAGGTGCGTCGCTCGCCCGGGCGGGCAGGGTTCTCGATCTCCATGTCTACGCGGAAGGTTCCCATCTCGTCGGGCATAGTAGCTCCTGAGGTCATGCCGAGTAGTACCATATCGTTGCGGCAGGTGTCAATCCGTGTTAGGGCCGCCAGGCGTAACCCACCTTGGCGAAAAACGTCCGGTTGGTCCGGGTGAGGTCGAACGATTGGGTGCCCGCCTGGTTGTCCGAGTACCCCAGAAACACCACCGTCTGCGGATTGACCTTATAGGAAAACAGGAACTGGCCGAACAACCCTTCGTCGAACTGGCTCACCGGCACGGTATATACCGCGACGTTCCGATCCACGCTGCGGTATTGCACGATGGCCCGCACGAAGGTGCGCACGTTCAAGTTGTAGATCAGCCGCGCCTGAAACAGGTTCGCGGTGAAGACCCGGTCACCGTCGTGCGCCATCCGTTGGTAGAGATGACTCAGGTCCACGCCTAGACCGCGGCCCAAACTCAGCCGCAGCGACGGGCCGACGCTCACCTGTGACGAGCGTCGCACGTTGGTAAAGTCGATCACCTGACCCATGGTGCCGGACGCACCCAGTCCTACGGCGCCGTTCGGTTGGAGAGAGAGCGTCACCTCCGCGGCGTTCAGATCGAACAGGGTCCCCGCGAAGCGGATGCGGGCGTGCCCGGGACTCAATGTCACCACGCTTTGGAGGGGCCCAAAGTAGTTGACAAACAGGCCGACGGACTCGTCGGTGAGATCGCCCGCGTGGTCCCAGATCCGGCCATACGTGGTCCCGGCCAAGATCTGCGTGAACCATCCGCTCGCCTGCCGCCACGTCCGAACGAGCGAGCCACCGATGTTTCGCGTGTCGACCCTTGGCACGAAGCCCACATCCGCTCGGAACCCAGGGCTCAGGTCGCTATAACTCAGATCGACCTGCCAGTCGGCGGTAGCGCGGATCAGCTCCAGGCTGCCCGCGCCGCCGGAGAAGGGACCCAGGGGCTGGCCGGCGCCCAGGGCTGTCGAATCCGGGTACTTGGTGCGTGAGCCCAGATACTGCAGCCGCAGGCTGGTGGACGGATCGAACTGCTGGAACAGATCGACGCCGGCAACCTGGTTGGCGTAGCCGTCACCGAACCGTCCGGTATAGAGCCCGCCCACGAACGACGACCGGCCGAAGTCGCGCCGGAAGCGTCCCACGGTGGTGTATGCCTCCTGCGCCAGTGAGCCGCCGACAGAGCCCTGGTTGGAGGGAAACAACAGGTTCGTGGTCGCGTCGCGGGCGGCAAAGACGCCGATCGCCGACGCCGAGGAGCTCCCCACCTTGCCCGAGAGCTTGAGCCCGACGTCGGGATCGGCGACGGTGCGGGTGAATACCGCCTGGATTGGCGTGTTGAAGAGATCCGCGCCCTCCAGGAAGAACGGTCGCTTCTCGGGAAAGAACAACGCGAACCGGGTATTCACGTCGAGCTGGGCCACGTCCGCCTCGACCTGGGAGAAGTCGGGATTCCCGGTGGCATTGAGCGTCAGGTTGGAGCTGATGCCCCACCGGAAGTCCATGCCGAAAGCGGGATCGACGGTGCCGTTCGCGAGCGCGCCGTCGGGCAGCTGGGCCCGAAGGTCGGTCCGGCGGGCCGTGACGGCAGGATCGAACTCGACGTTCCGGCCGGGCGCGATCCCCTTGAAGCCGGTCACCTTGTTCGCTTCACACAGGAGGCACGTGTTGTTGCGATCGCGGGGCGCCGACTGGATCCGATGACGGACACTGCGGGGATACGAGCGCTCCAGGATGAATCCCCAGGTCTGCAGGCCTGCCGTACGGGGAAACCGTAGCGACTTGAATGGGATCGCGACCTCTACGGTGTAGCCTTGGTCATCGATGCGCCCGGCCGAGCCCCAGATCGCATCCCACGACCAGTCCTCGAACCCCTCGGCAGTGCTGAGCAGCGCATCCGCCTGACCCCCTAACGCGCTCACGCGGAACTGGAACGCGCGCCGCTGATCGTTGAATGGATCGATGAGGATATTGAAGTGGTCGTCGAGAACGAGGCGATCGATGTCGTCTCGGCTGAAGTAATGGGCGCGGATCTCCCCGGGATGGGGATCGAAGGCGCGACAGCCGACGTAGAGGTTATTGGAGTCATACGTGATCCGGCAGACCGACCGAACGGGAGGGGGCGTGTTGTCGCCGGGCGTCCACTCCCACTCGAGCGGAATCTCGACTGTACCGCGCCATCCCGGGTCGTCGAGCGAGCCGTCGAGTCGGATCGGCCCAGCGGCGGGCCCGACCGTGAACGCCGGCGGCGG
>DASQAM010000338.1:0-17626 GCA_035635735.1 Gemmatimonadales bacterium
ACGCAAGAAGGGGACCACCACCCGCCGCCCCGCATCACGCTCTGGCGTCCGTGGGCCGCCATCGATCACGATCCAGCGGCCGTTGGGCGTCCGGAGGGCCGCGGCGTCCCCTTGCCCTACATCGAGAAAATGTACCGTTAAACAACGACAAGCGTCGAGGGAGGCGACGTCACGAAACGACGTCGCGACGACGAGCGTGGCACAAAACGCCAGGCGAGCCGCCATCAGCCACGGGCGGCGCGGGGAATTCCACAACCACCACGCGGCGGCCGCCACCGCGGCCCACAGCAGTCCCGCTTGCCACCCCGCGGCCATCACGACGTGACCGCCTGGCACGAGGGCGGCGCCCTGGGCGACGAGGTCGAGCAGCGCCAGGCCCAGTCCCGCGCCGGCGGCGATCAGGTGCGCCAAGCCCGAGCCGAGCCACGAGAGTGACAGCGCCATCACGAGACCTGGCACCGCGACACCGGCGAGCGGGATCGCGATGAGATTGGCAAGGACACCGATCGGCGCCACGGTACCGAAGGCGAACGCGCTGATCGGCGCGGTGACGAGCGTGGCGACGAGCGCCGGTGCGGCGAGCCGCGCGAGGCACGGCGCTCGGGCAAACGCGCGCCCGGCCCAGACCACCGCGCCCACGCCCGCCACCGACAGCCACGCGCCCACCGACTGCAGGGCCCATGGGTCCTGCACCAGCACGCCGAGCGCCGCGAGCGCCACCACGCCGCGCGGCGCGACCACGCGCTCGCGCAGGCGTGCGACGTCCGCCAGTACCAGCATCGCGCCGGCCCGGACAGCGGGCGCCGGGAAGCCGAGCAACCAGAGATAGCCGAGCAGCAGGACGGCCGTCGCGCCGAAGCGGGCGCGCGCCGCGAGGCGCAGTTTGCCGAGAATGAGGGCGAGCCAGGCGGCCATGAACCCAACGTGCAGCCCGGAGATGGAGAGGAGGTGCGCGAGACCCGATCGCACGTAGCGCTCGCGGATATCGGAATCGAGTCTCGCGTTGGGGGCGAACACGAGCGCGTTCACGATCGGTGCTCGTGTGCCGAACAGCTCCGTGCTGCGCGCGGCGAGCGCATCGCGCAGGGCGCCGCGCCCATGCGG
This sequence comes from Gemmatimonadales bacterium, assembly GCA_035635735.1. Lineage (GTDB taxonomy): Bacteria > Gemmatimonadota > Gemmatimonadetes > Gemmatimonadales > GWC2-71-9 > AG41. Next base: position 1,105 of record DASQAM010000338.1, read on the forward strand.
CACCAGATCGAGCGCGCGTACCCGCCGCACCACGAGCAGGCCGCTCCACTTCCCCGCCACCACCCAGGTCGTCCCGCCGCGAGCGCTAGTACCTTCCGGCCAGCGCAATCGCACCGACCCCGCGCACCCCCCAGGGATCACCTCGGCATCCACGATCCCGCCCTGCGCCGGGGCGGGATCTCCGAGCCGTACGATTGCGGCGCGGGTCTGCCCTTCCCTGGCCGTTACACCGGCCGTCCACCGGCCGTTACACGTCGCGTCCCTCTCCCGGACCGCCGCCGTACCCCAGAGCAGGCCAGCCACTCCCATGATCCCGACCGCTGCGCCGAGCGGTGCGCGCGCGGCGAGGCACGCCGCCGCCGCGATCAGCGGCAACACCACACCCCACAACACCGCGCCCGGGAACACGACGGGGTCGAGCCCCGCCCCCAGGCCGACCCCGAACGCCACTGTGAGATAGAGGATGGGCGGCCGCATCTCGGGCCGCCTAGCGGATCAGATCAGCTGGACCGGCTTGGCCCCACAGCGCGGCGCGAGCCCCACCTTGCCGAACCCCTCGAGGAGTGCCACATCGAGCTTGGCCTTTTCCTGATCGCTGTCGAGTCGCAGCTCGACCAACACTTCGCCCTGGGGCGTGGACACGTAGTTCGGCGAGAGGCGATTGAGCGCGAATACGAGGACGTCGCCGCGGCACGTGTCGCAACCGCAGAACCGGGGTAGCTGGGGTCGCAGCTTCGCGTACTCCCGCTGGACCACCTCGAACGTCACGTTCGTCACCCCACGACGGCGAGCTCCTCCCCCGGCACCCGCCCGAGGGGTACGGCCGTGAAGGTCGACCCGGTCGTGCCCGTGAAGCGGACGTCGCGGTACCCACCGATCCAGGCGTCGGGGCCCGCGATGAGCGCCACCTTGTTGGTGCGGGTGCGGCCCTGCAGCAGCTCACCCCGCTTGGCGCGCCCCTCGACCAGCACTTCGTGTGTACTGCCAACCAGGGCGACGTTGCGGCGGCGCGCGAGGGCCCGCACGGCGCCGACCAGGCGCTCGAGACGCTCCCCCGCCACCGCGTCGGGCACGGCATCCTTGAGCCGGGTCGCGGGCGTGCCCTCGCGCGGCGAGTACTTGAACGTGTACGCGTCGTCGAACCCCACCAGCTCGACGAGCGACAGGGTCTCCTGGAAATCTGCTTCGGTCTCGCCCGGGAACCCGACGATGATATCGGTCGTGAGGGCCATGCCGGGGACGGCGCCGCGCAGCGCCGCGACCACCTCGAGGTAGCGGTCCCGATCGTAGCGCCGGAGCATCCGCTTGAGGACGCGCGACGAGCCGCTCTGCACCGGGAGGTGCACGTGCTCGCATACGGCTGGCGTCTGCGCCATGGCCGCCACTGCGCGCTCGGTGAAGTCCGTGGGATAGGGCGATGTGAACCGCAGCCGCCGCACGCCCGCAATTCCGCCCACCGCCCGCAACAGGTCGGCGAAATCGTGCGTGCCGTCGTCGTAGCTGTTGACCGTCTGGCCAAGGAGCGTCACCTCGGTGGTGCCGCCCGAGGCGAGGTCCGTCACCTCGCGCACCACGTCCTCCAACCTGCGGCTCCGCTCCGGCCCCCGCGTCATCGGAACGATGCAGAACGTGCACCGATAATCGCAGCCACGCTGCACGGTCACGAACGCCGATACGGCGCCTCCCCGCACCGGCGCGATGTCTTCGTAGTGCTCCCACCGCTTGAAGACGACTTCGGTCGTCCGCTCTCCGGCACGCGCCCGTGCGATCAGCTCGGGCAGCCCGCGGTATCCGTCCGGGCCGACCACCAGGTCGACCTGCGGGACCCGCTCGAGCAGGCGGGGCCCGAGCCGCTGCGCCATGCAGCCCACCACGCCCAACACGCTGCCTGGTCGCTTGAGGCGCTTCAGCTCGCCCATGCGCGACAGCACCTTTTGCTCCGCATGGTCGCGTACGGCACAGGTGTTCACCAGCACGACGTCAGCCTGCGCGGGATCGTCCGTGCGCACGTAGCCCTCGCGTGCCAGCACGCCGAGCATCAGCTCGGAGTCCGAGACGTTCATCTGGCAGCCGTAGGACTCGATGTAGATGCCCGGCATGGTCAGGGAACCGTTACCTCGAAGCGGGGGCGACCATTCCAGTCGTGCGTGGGAAGATAGACCGAAAGGTAGTCCTCCGTCAGCACCTCCACCTTGCCCTCCCGCCGGCCGCACACGACGCCGTCGGCGCGCTGCCCCTGGCGCCGTACGCGGTGGGCTCGGGCCTTCGCCTCCCCGCGCTCACGCAACTCGCGCGCGCGCTCGCGGATTATCCCGGGGAGCACCCGCTCGCCCAATCGCCCCGCCGCCGCGCCGGGACGCTCGCTGTAGGGAAAGACATGCAGGTAGGTGAACGGCAGGGCGTCCACCAGCGCGATCGTCTGGCGGTGCTCGGCGTCGCTCTCACCGGGGAATCCCGCGATGATGTCCGCGCCGAGTCCAAACACGGGCAGCCGCTCCGCGAGCCAATCGAGCCGGGCGCGGTAGGACTCGGCGGTGTACCAGTGGCGGCCCATCCGCTTGAGGATGCGATTCGCTCCGGATTGCAGCGGCGCGTGGAGATGAGCCGCGAGGTGCACGGGGGCTTCGACCAGCAAGCGGGCGAGGGTGTCGCCGACCTCCGTGGCTTCGATGGACGACAGACGAAAACGGACCTGGGGAACGGCGGAGATGAGAGCCTCAAGAAGAGTCCCGAGGGTCGACTGACCCCGGGCGCGAGCCCGGGGATCACCCGAACCAGAAGTGCCAGCCTTGGGATCGACCCCGGACTTGGGTCCGGGGTCAGTTAAGCGATCCTGCCCGTACGTCCCGATATGCACTCCGGTCAGCACAATCTCCGTATGATGCTCGGCGAGGGCGGTCGCCTCGGCCACCAGCTCCGGAATGGTGCGCGACCGGTTCGCTCCGCGCGCGATCGTGGTCGCGCAGAAGGTGCAGTGCTCGTCGCAGCCGTCCTGGATCTTGAGCCAGCCGCGGGCGTTCGTGGGGAATCGCCGCAGCACGGGGTCCACCCGCGGTGCCCCGAACCCGGCCGCTTCGAGCACCCGCGCCGGGTCGGCCCCGCCCACGACCGCGCGCACGCTCGGCAGCGCCGCGATCGCGCCGCCGTCCCGCGCCGCCGCGCAGCCCATCACCACGGTTTCGAGCCGCCCCCCACCGCCGCCCCCGCGCCGCGCGAGCCGGCGCACCAGACGCCCCAGTTTCGCCTCGCTCTCGTGGGTCACCGTGCAGGAATTCACGACCGCGAGGTCCGCGGCGGCCGGATCGTCCACCACGACGACGCCCTGGTCCACGAACGCCTGACGCACGAGCGCCGTGTCGTATTGGTTGGCTTTGCAGCCGAAGGTGTGGAAGTAGACGTTCACGGCCGCACGGTCAGCCCCACGAGCACGGTCCACACGCGCTCGGTAAGGATGCCCCCGCGACGCTCCAGCCGCTCGACGCCCAGGTCGATGAGGGCCCGGCCCTGGGCGAACGCCCGGCCCGTTCCCGCCGACGCTGCGAACTCCGTCGGCGCCTTGGTTCCCGGCCCGAACGGCAGCTGGCCGCCGCGCACACCCAGACGGATCGGCATGCGACCGGAGCCGAACTCGGCTCCCGCGGACCAGCTCCACGTGTCGAACGCGCCCGGACCGGCGTTCGACCAGGAGCGCCACGCGGCCGACCCGGCGAACCGAACGCTGGGGCTCGGGGCGAAGAGCAGCCCGCCGCCCGCCATGTGCGGCAGATCGGTCAGCGCGATCGTCGAGTCGCCTACCTGGGCGCGCAGCCGGTTGTCCGCCCGCGCCCAGCCCGCGATGGTCAGCCCCGGGACCACGCCGATGAGCACGCTCCCCGACACGCCGAACCCGTCGTAGCGCACCTCCGCGACTTGCCCCACCGTGTGGAACGTCGGGTCGTCGAACCGCCGCTCGGCCGTCATGCGGGTCGAGCCCCCCAGGATATGCACCCCGACGCCGATCGCGAGGCGGCGCGACAACCGGCTGGCCACCGCCAGGCGGATGTCCCCGACACTCCCGTCGCTCGTGATCTCGTCCCTGTAGCGCTCGAGCTCGCCCCGCAACACGGTGGAGTCGCGCAGCGTCACGTCCCAGGACCGGTCGAGGTAGGTCGTGAACCCGACCGAGATCGCGAGCCGCGGCGCCAGCCGGCCCGCGACCCCCATGAGCGGGAAGCGTGTAGCGCGGAGCTTGGTGGTGGTGTCGCCGAGCTGGGCGTCGCGATGCGACGTGCCGCCCGCCGCGGTCGCCGTGAGCTGACCGATGTCGGCGAGCGGCGCTTCCATGAGCGGCGACAATGGGTCGAACGGACCGAACGCGCCCCCGGCGGAGCGCGCTCTCACCGACTCCCATCGGCCCGGCGTGCCGAGCCCGCGAATCCCGAACTGAGAGTCCTGGGCGGACAGGCAGTCTGGCGGACTGGCGGTCAGCAGCGTCATCGCGACCAGAGCGATCCCGACTGCCCGTCTCATGGCACCCCGAACGGGAATGGCTTCACGTACGTGATCTGCAGGGTCGGGCGGAACGCCGCTGCCTTGGACGGATAGAAGCGGATCTCGCCGAAGTACTGCGCTTCCGCCTGCGGCCGCAACAGGAACACGGTCGGGTGAGTCGTATCCGCCGCCCACAGCTGCAGCATGCTCGTCACCTCGATCTTGATCGTGTCGGTCGCTCCCGGGTGGATGACGATCGGGTCATCGAGTCGCGAGTCGATCGGAGACTTGCGACCGAAGTCGGCGAGCACCGTGCGTGCCTCCATCACGAACGAGTCAGCGGGCGCCCCGCGGGCCGCGACGGCGGGCACAAGAAAGAGCGTGCCACGGATGATCTGCGACGAATCCCTGATGAACTTGGGGAACGCAACCCGCAACAGGCTGCGTGCCGACGGCACGCCGCCCACGGTGAGCGTGGAGTCGAGCGGTGCTGTCGGCGGAGTGAACACGAAGTTCGCGAGCGTAGTGCCGAGGATGCCCGGCGTACGCGCGACCGACTTCCCCAACGAGTCCACGCGGAGGTACCACTGCAGCACCGGTCCGACGCCGCCTTTGCCGAATGCGATGCTCGCCCGCGTGTCGGCGGCGATTCGAATGCCGTATGCCACCGCCCCGGAATCCGTCCCGACGTAGCGCGCGGCCGCCGTATCGAACTTGAGCGACAGCAACAGCCGGTGGTTGACCGTGTCCACCACGACGCTGTCGCCCGTGACCGCGTCTTTCCGGCCCGGCTGCGCGAGCAGGGTGTCCACGTTCACCGTCCGGACCAGCGAGTCGGTGAACGGGGCCGCCACGGCGCCGAACGTGGTGGTGGTATCGATCGTGATCGGCAATCGGTAGAACTGCAGCCGGAGGTTGTGTGTCGCCGTATCGCGCCGGACGATGTACACTTGCAGCCGCGCGGAGTCGGCGCCAAGGATCTGACCGGTGTCGACGCTCGAGACCGGGAGGCGGGGGCCGTAGCCGTTGAAGCGGAAGATCGGCCGGCCGTCCAGCGTGTCCGTGGCGCCCGGGAGAACTGCCGCGAGCATCACGGGGGACTGGTAGGAGACCACATAGCCACGGTACGACGAGTCTCGGCTGATGCTGGTCGTGAGCAGCGTGTCGACGACGGTGATCTGACCCGAGGGACAGAAGTCGGGGCAATGTCCCGGCGCCGTGAGCCGCTCCACGCACGCCGCGGCGAGCAGGACGGCGCCAACCAGGGCGAGCCGGCGGCGCGTCACTTGGTGAGCGTCGCTTTCGCGAATGCGTCGGGCAGGAGGTCGCGCAGCACCCAGCGTCGCTCGGTCTTCGGCCCCACCGCGATCACCTGGAGGTCGAGCCCGAACTCGGCGAGCAGCTGGCGACACGCTCCGCACGGCGACGCCGGCGGGTCCACGTCCGTGGCCACGACGATGCGGCTGAACCCCCGCGCGCCGTCCGCGACCGCGGCCCCGATCGCCATCCGCTCCGCGCAAATCGTGAGGCCGTAGGACGCGCTCTCGACGTTGGCCCCGACGAACACGCGGCCGTCGGCCGCTTCGAGCGCCGCGCCCACCCGGAACTTGCTGTACGGACAATAGGCGTTCTTCTGCACGTCTCGCGCGCGGCGCACCAGCTCGGCGCTCACGACCAGATCCCCGCGAGGAACGACGTCCCAGCCGCCAGCGGGGGCGCCACACCGAAGTACTCGGCGACGGTGGCGCCCATGTCTGCGAAAGTGCTCCGCTCGCCCAGCGCCGCCGGCCGCACCCGCGGACCCAGAGCCAGGATCGGCACGGCCTCGCGGGAGTGGTCCGTCGAGGGTGTGGTCGGGTCGTTCCCGTGGTCGGCGGTGAGAATGATCAGGTCGTCTCCCTTGATGCGGGCCTCGAGCCGGGGAATCCAGGCGTCGAGCTGTTGCAATCCCTCATGAAACCCCGGGACGTCGTTCCGGTGCCCCCAGGTCTGGTCGAACTCGATCACGTTCACGAAGATGAACCCCGCCCCCGCCCCCGCCCCGGTGCCGTCCAGCGCCCGCTCGATCAGACGGTAGGCGTCCGCGTTGGTCGGTGTGTGCTCGCTCGTGATGTTCCGCCCCGCGAATAGGTCGTCAACTTTGCCGATCCCCATCCGCGGCACCCCCGCCGCCGCGAGCCGGTCGAGCAGCGTGGTCCCCACGGGCTCGATCGAGAAATCCTTGCGGCGCGGCGTGCGCTCGTACGCGCCGGGCTTCCCGGTGAAGGGCCGCGCGATCACGCGGCTCACCGCGTGCTCTCCTACGAGCAGGTCGCGCGCGGTCGCGCACGCCCGGTACAGCTCGTCCAGCGCGACGGTTTCCTCGTGAGCCGCCACCTGGAAGACCGAGTCGGCCGACGTGTACACGATCCACTTCCCGGTGCGCTGATGCTCCGCTCCCAGCTCGGCGATGATCTCGGTGCCTGAGGCGGCCTTGTTGCCCAAATACCCGCGACCCGTGCGTCGCGCGAAGTCGTCGAGCAGGGACAGCGGGAAGCCGTGCGAGTACGTGCGAAACGGCCGCTCGAGTATCACGCCGCAGATCTCCCAGTGTCCGGTGGTCGAGTCTTTCCCCTGCGATCTGGGGAGCGCCACTCCGTGTGCCGCGGTGGGACTGACCCCGGACGCCAGCCCGGGGATGAGCCGACATCTCCCCAAGCCGAGCCGCTCCAAATTCGGCAGTCGCAGCCCGCCCACCGCCCGCGCGACGTTCCCGAGCGTGTCCGATCCCACGTCGCCGTAAGCGGCCTGGTCCGGGCAGGGACCGATGCCCAGCCCGTCGAGCACGATGATCGCCGCGCGCTTCAATCGTAGATGCGCGGCAGCCGCGGCCCGAATGAGGTCAGGACGGCTCGCTGCAGCTCACCGCTCCAGGTGGCGAGCTCGTCCAGCGTGATGCGCCCGCCCGCTTTTGCCTCGCCCAAGAGCGTCGCCACGTCCCCCACCTGCACCGGGTGATCGCCGGTCTCGACCATCGTCAAGTCCATCGTCACGGCACCGACGATGGGACAGCGCCGGCCCCCGAGCAGCGCTGCACCCCGCCCCGAGAGCCCCACCGCGCGTCGCACACCGTCGGCGTAACCGATGCCGAGCGTGGCCACGGTCGTTGCCCGTGTGGCGCGCCACAGCGCGTTGTAGCTCACGCTCTCGCCCGCGGCCACGCGCCGCACCGCCAGCACTCGCGCGCGCACGCTCACGACCGCCCTCGGGTCGGGGAATCCCTCGCCCGGCGAGCCCCCGTAGAGGAACACGCCGGGTCGCACCAGGTCGAACGCGAAGCGTCGGTCGGTCAGCGCCGCGGCGCTGTTCGCCACGTGCAGCAGCGCCGGACGGCGTTTGAGCCGCGACACGGCGCGCTCGAACCGCGTGAGCTGCTCCTCGACCGAGCCGTCCCGCCGGTCCGCGGAGTGGAACTGGGTGTAGCAGCCCTCGAGGTGCGGCGTGTTCGCGGCGTCGCGCACCGTGTCGATCTCGTCCCACCGGACGCCCGAGCGGCCCATCCCGGTGTCGATCTCCAGGTGAAAAGGGCGCTCGCCGCGCGCGGTCCACTCCGTGATCGCCTTCGCGTCGCCCAGCACCGGTGTGAGCCCGAAGCGGTCGAGCTCGTCGAACAATCCCGGGTGTCCCGGCATGAACACAACCACGGGGCGGGTGATCGCGGCAGCGCGCAGTTCGGCCCCTTCATCGACCGTCGCGACCCCGTAGCCCCAGGGATCGACCGCTTCCAGGGCCTTAGACACAGGGACGGCTCCCACCCCGTAGGCATTCGCCTTCACCACCGGGAGGAGCCGTGTGCCGGCGACCCGGGCCACCGTGCGGGCGTTCTCGACGACGGCGGCGAGGTTCACCTCGATCCACGCACGGGGGGGGGCCGGACGCCCGCGGATTGACCCGTTCACAGGCGCGCGTATGATAACCCGGAAATGTAGGAGGAAAAAGGGGTTCGCTCCGACTCGGCGTAGGGTGCGCCCTTACAGGCGCATTCCGGGCCGAGCGCGCCCTGTTAGGGCGGGGATTATCGTTACGAATGCCTAAGAAACCGCCTCGGAGGGCCGCACCCAGCGACTCCGCTCTCGCCCGCGCTCTCGCGCTCGTCCGCGATCTGCGCGCGCGTTGCCCCTGGGACCGCGCTCAGACGCGCGAGACGTTGCGCCCCTACTTGGTCGAAGAAGCCCTGGAGCTCGATCAGGCTCTCAGGCACGGCGAGCCCGCCGCGTTGCGCGACGAGCTGGGCGACTTGCTGCTGCACCTCGCGTTTCACATCGTGATCGGAGAAGAGAAACGCGAGTTCGACGCCGAAACGGTCACACGCGCCCTCGAAGAAAAGATGTGGCGGCGGCATCCGAAGCTGTTCGGCGACTCGAAGACACCGGATCATGAGGGGTGGGAGCGGATGAAAAAGCGGGAGCGGGGAGCGGGGAGCGGGACCCTCCGTGGATTGCCGCCCTCCCTGCCGCCGCTCTTGAGGGCATACCGACTGCAAGAACGGGCGGCGGGCGTGGGGTTCGATTGGCCGGATGCGAAAGGACCGATGCAGAAGGTGAAAGAGGAGATCGGGGAGCTCGAAGTCGAGATGCGCGATGCGGGAAGCGGGATGCATGACTCCCTGCAGGACGAGATCGGCGATCTCCTATTTGCCGTAGTCAACCTCGCGCGTAAGCTGGCGATCGACCCCCGCGCGGCGCTCGAGCGAGCAAACGACAAATTCCAGCGGCGGTTCGAGGCTGTCGAGCAGCTCGCCGAGCAGCGCGGCGTGGAGATCGGCCGCGCGGGACTCGACGAGCTCGACCAGCTGTGGGACGAGGTGAAGGCTCAGTCCCTGTAGGGATCGAACTCCTCCGCCCCCGCCATCACCACGATGAGGGGATGCAGGACGTGCAACACCTCGACGGTCGGCCCCTGCGCCGCGAGGACCTCGGGTAGCCGGCGATACACGTGAGGGCTCTCGTCGGCGCCGCCGCCGCGCAGCACGACGCCCTTCCGCTCCACCCACTCGAGCATCATCTCACGCGAAATGGCGCCGGGCTTCGTGACCTTGCCACGGCGCGTGCGCTTCCCCGCCGCGGCCGTGCGGCTCATCACCCGACCGGCGCCGTGCACCGTCGAGTACAGCGCGCGTGCCTGCAGGTCCCGCACCTCGGCCGAGTCCGACGCGATGCCCCGGATGATCACCGCGTCGTCACCCATGGAGCCGCCCACGAACCCTTTCTGGCCGGGAAAGGCGGGCGTCGCACCCTTGCGCACGACATAGAAGGGCTCGCCGCCGTGCTCCTCACGCCAGGCGAAGTTGTGATGGTTGTGGACCAGCTCCTGCTCCCGCCCGCCGAGCAGCTCGACCACTTTGCGCGCCACCCACTCGCGCCCGGCGTAGGCGTATCGCCCGGCCAGGTTCATGAGCTGCCAGTAGGCGTCCCCCACCGGGCTCGTGACGTCAAGCAGCGTCTCGCGCTCGGGCACGCGCTCGCCCCACGCGCGGTTCTGCCCGAGCGCAAGAAAGCCGTGCGCCACGCCGAACCCGAACCCGCGCGAGCCGAAGTGTACGCCGACCCAGACGCGGTCGGTGTCGTCCGCGAAGACGTCCACGTAGTGGTTGCCGCTGCCCACCGTCCCGAGCTGGCTCCGCGCCTTGGCGCGCAGCCGGTCGCGCTCGTGGCGGTCCGGCACGGCATCCCACGCCGAATCCTCGAAGAGCGGGTGGTCCGTGGGCGCGTCGTCCGCCTGGTTCTTCCGCCCCACGCCGAACGAGATCGTCTCCTGGATCGCGTCGGCGAGCTCGCGCAGGCGCGGCGACAGCTGGGCCCGGGTCAGGTCGGTACGGATCGCGGCGTTGCCGCACGCAATGTCGAACCCCACTCCCACCACCGACACGCGGTCGCGGTAGGCGACCACGCCGCCGATGGGCATGACGTAGCCCACGTGGCCGTCCGCCATCAGCGCGGCGCGGTCGGCTCGGCTCGCCACATCGCGCAGCTGTTCGAGCGTCTTGGGCTCGTGCGTTCCGAAAATCTGAGGCTCGGTCATGCTGGCTGCGTCATGATATACGGAGGGAGCGGGCCTGTCATCGTTGGTCCAGACCGTTCACGGCCACAGCTTGTACAGCGTGCGCGGGAACGCGATCGCTTCGCGGATGTGCGGGATGCCGCAGATCCACGCCACCGTGCGCTCCACGCCGAGCCCGAACCCCGCGTGCACGAACGTGCCGTATTTCCTGAGATCCAGGTACCAGCTGTACGCGTCCTCCGGCAGCTGCTCCGCGCGGATGCGGGCGCGCAGCTTGTCGTAGTCGTCCTCGCGCTGGCTACCGCCGATGATTTCGCCGTACCCCTCCGGAGCGAGCATGTCGTTGTTGAGGACGGTGCGGGGGTCGGCGGGGTTTTCCTTCATATAGAAGGCCTTCACCGCCTTGGGGTAGTTGAACACCATCACCGGGCGGTCGTACTGCTTCGCGAGCAGCGTCTCCGCCTCACCCCCAAAATCCTGCCCCCACTCGACGTCGCTGCCCAGCGCCCCCAGTCTCGCCACGGCGTCGGTGTACGAGATGCGGGGGAAGGGCGGCCGGACCGTCTCGAGCGGCTTCACGTCGCGCTCGAGCTCGGCGAGCTCATTCTTCCGACGCTCGAGTGCCCGCGTGACGATGTAGGAAACGAACTCTTCCTGCAGCCGCATGTTGGCATCCGAGTCGTTCCACGCCACCTCGGGCTCGACCATCCAGAACTCCGTCAAGTGGCGCCGGGTCTTCGATTTTTCCGCTCGAAACGTCGGTCCGAAGCAGTAGACCTTGCCGAGCGCCGCCGCCGCAGCTTCGACGTACAGCTGTCCCGTTTGGGCGAGGTAGGCTTTCCCGAGGTCGAAGTACTCGGTGGCGAAGAGCGTCCCGGCGTGCTCGCCGATCGCCCCGGTGAGGATCGGTGTGTCCACGAGGGTGAAGTGCCGCTCGTAGAAGAAGTCGCGGATCGCCTGAACAACCTCGTGGCGCACCCGCGCAATCGCCACCTGGCGACGGCTCCGGAGCCACAGGTGGCGGTGCTCGAACAAGAACGCGGTGCCGTGCTCTTTCGGCGTGATCGGGAAGTCGTGGCTGGGCCCGAGGATCCGCAGGTCCGTGGCGGTGAGCTCGACGCCACCCGGGGCGCGCGCATCGGCGCGCACCGTGCCCGTCACCTCCACCGATGTCTCCTGTGTGAGCCCGCCGAACGCCTCCCACGCCACCTCCGGCACGTCCTTCTTCGACAACACGACCTGCAGGTATCCGGTGCCGTCGCGCAGCATGACGAACCCGATCTTCCCCGACGAGCGCGTGGTCATCACCCAACCGCGCGTGATCACCGTCTGGCCTGCCAGCGGCGGCAGCTCTTCGATGCGATGGAAGTCGGGCATAGGGGGCGGTACGCTAGCGACGGTCCTCGGGCCTGTCAACGCGATCGGAATGCGGAATGCATTGGTTTCATCCCACCCTGAACAACTCGAACCCCCGCTCGTAGCGCTGCACGATCCGCTCGCGATACGCCGCGTGCTGCGGTTGCGCGAGCGCCGGGTCGCGCGCGATGATCTCGCCCGCCGCGCGCCGGGCGGCCTCGAGCAGGGGCAGGTCGGTCGCGAAGTTCGCGTAGCGCAGCGGCACGCCCCCGGATTGACGAGCGCCGGCCAGCTCGCCCATGCCCCGCTCCTGGAGATCGAGCTCGGCGATTTTGAATCCGTCGGTGGTCTCCGTGAACGCTTGCAGGCGCGGCGCCGCGTCCGGAATATCGGACAAGAGGATGCAGTGGCTCGCTGCTGCGCCCCGCCCCACCCGTCCCCGCAGCTGATGCAGCTGCGCCAGCCCGAACCGCTCGGGGTGTTCGATCAGCATCACTGTCGCGTTCGCCACGTCGATCCCTACTTCGATGACGCTCGTTGCGACGAGGATGTGGACCGCGTTGTCGCGGAACGCTCGCATCGTCGCGTCGCGCTCCTCGGGCTTCAGCCGCCCGTGCACCAGACCGACCTCGAGCTCCGGAAACACCTTGGCCAGACGCTCCGCCATCACGGTCGCGGCCTTCAAGTCGGCCCGCTCCGATTCGTCGATTACCGGATAGATCACGTATGCCTGCCGACCGGCCACGCACTCCGCGCGGATGAAGTCATAGATCTTCTGGCGCGCTGCCTCGGTGCGCAGCGCCGTCTTCACCGTCCCGCGGCCCGGGGGACGCTCGCGCAACTGGGTCACGTCCAGGTCGCCGTACAGCGTGAGCGCGAGCGAGCGCGGGATCGGTGTGGCCGTGAGCAGCAGCACGTCGGGCGCGTCGCCCTTCTCGACCAGCGCGGCCCGTTGCTCCACACCGAAGCGGTGCTGCTCGTCGATCACGGCCAGGCCGAGCCGCTGGAACTTCACCGCCTCCTGGATGAGCGCGTGGGTCCCCACCACCAGCCGCGACGCGCCCGCCGCGATGCGCTCCCGCGTGGCCACCTTCTCCGCCGCCGCCAGCCGCCCGATCAGCAGGTCGGGCTTGAGCGCGAGCGGCTCCAGCAGGCGGGTGAGCGTCGCGAGGTGCTGCTCCGCGAGGAGCTCCGTCGGCGCCATGATCGCCGCCTGGTAGTCGTTCTCCACGGCGAGCAGCATCGCGAACAGGGCAACCACCGTTTTCCCTGTCCCGACATCGCCCATCAGCAAGCGATGCATCCGGAGCGGCGCGAGCATGTCGTCCGCGATCTCGCGAATCGCCTGCCGCTGGTCCCCGGTCAGCTCGAACGGCAGATGCTGCTTGAGCTTGGTGGTGAGCGCTTTCTTCAAGGCGAAGGTGATCCCCGCACGCGCCCGTTTGGCGAGTGCGCGGGCACGCGCCTGCACCAGCTGCTGGTCGAACAGCTCGTCGAACGCGAGCCGGCGGCGGCCCGCCTCGGCGTCGGCCGGCGTGGCCGGCCGGTGCACCGCCGCGAGCGCGGCCCCGAGTTCCGGAAGTCCCGCCGCGGCGCGGAGGCTCTTGGGATGGGGGTCCGCTACGAGGGTGAGGAGCGCATCCAGGTGCTGGTGGATCAGGCCGCGGATCTGCCGATGGGTGAGACCTTCGGTGGCGGGATAGACCGGCAGCACGAGGCCGCGCTCGGGGCCCGGTTCCCCTTCGTCCGCGAGAATCACGAACTCGCGCGGCACGAGCTGGCGGCCGTGATAGTAGCGCACCGGCCCGGTGACGAGCAGCAGCTGGCCTTTCTTGATCTGGCGCTCGAGGAACGGCTGACCCGGCCAGGCACACTCGAGCGGGCCACCGCCGCTTTCGTCGCGGAGGACCGCCCGGAATACCCGGAGGCCCTTGCGGGTGGGAAGCACTCCCGTGCTCACGACGCGGCCGACGCACGTCACCTCTTGGCCCACCTGCACCTTGTGCAGGGGCGTGACGGTCGTGGCGTCGAGATACCGATGGGGAGCGTGGTACAGCAGGTCCCCGACGGTCCGGATACCGAGCCGCGCAAGCGCCTCTGCACGCTTCGGCCCCACGCCCTTCAGGTACTTCACCGATGTTCTGAGCTGGAGGGTCACCCGCCGATGAGCCTCCGCGCGAACCGTTCCGCGTCGAACACTTCGAGATCGCCGATGCCCTCTCCCGTCCCGAGAAACCGGATCGGGACTTGCACCGCGCGCTCGAGCGCCACCACGCTCCCGCCCTTCGCGGTGCCGTCGAGCTTCGTCACGATCAGCCCGGTGAGCGGGACTCGGGCGGCGAAGGCGCGGGCCTGGTGCACCGCGTTCTGTCCCACCGTGGCGTCGAGTACGAGCAACGACTCGTGCGGCGCGCCCGGCTGCTGCCTGGCGGCGACGCGCACCACTTTCTTCAACTCCTCGAGCAGGCGCTCTTCCGTGTGGAGCCGCCCAGCGGTATCCACGAGCACCGTGTCGATGCCGCCCCCCCGGGCGCGCGCCGCCGCGATCGCGTCGAATGCCACCGCGGCGGGATCCTTCGTCCCAGTGATGCACGGCACGCCGAGCCGGTCCGCCCAGACCTGCAGCTGCTCGGCGGCGCCAGCGCGAAACGTGTCGGCCGCGGCCAACAGCACCGACCGACCCTCGCGCGCGAGCCGGGCGCCGAGCTTTGCCACCGCCGTCGTCTTCCCAACGCCGTTCACGCCGAAGACCAGCATGACCGTGGGCGGCACCGGCGCCCGGGCCAGCGCGCCCGTCGCGACGCTCGGTGCCCCCGGCGTGAGCGCCCCGATCACGGCGCGCTCGAGCGCCGCCCGAAATTCGACATCGCCATCCTTCGCGCCGGAGACTCGATCGAGAATTTCCTCCGTCGCCTCCACGCCGAAATCCGCCTCGAGCAGGATGCGCTCGGCCTCGCTCCGCTTGCGCTCGCGGTCGCCGCGCCCGAACACGCGCGCCAGCCGCTCCCACAGGGCCCCCCCCATCAGGGCAGGCCCTCGCGCCGCCGCCACGCCCACTCAACTACCAACGCGCCGATCGCGACGAGAAAAAGCCACCACCGGTCCCGCAGGGCCACGCTCGTGAGCCGTCCTGCCGGCGTGCCCGATTGAGGCACCAGTATCGGGACCGCGGGCCGCCATTCATCCGAGTACGTGTCCACCGCGACGACGCCGCGCTCGGCTCCCCCACCGTCGCTCGCCGCGTAGCGGTACACGCCCGGCGACAGGTGCAGCTCCGCCCGGCCGCCGGCGTCGAACCGCAGCGTGTCGATGCGAAGCCCCGGGTCCGCTGCCAGTGACACCACGACATCACTCGGCTCGCCCTTTCCCGTCCAGCGCCACTGGAGCGGTATCCCGTTCGGCGTCTCGTACGTCACCGGCGCGAACCGCTCCCGGCTCCCCGCTCCCTGCTCCAACAGCCAATCCACGAGTCCGGCCACCAAAGCCCGATACGCCTCCGCGCTCGCACCGCCGCGGAACACCCAGCGGTAGAGTCCCCCGGCCGCGATCACGGCGCGGCGCGCCCCCGCGCGCTCGGACAGCGCCACCATCGGGCGCGCCGGGCCGCGCCGCGCGAGGCGCGCCGCCAGCGCGACCGTGGTCGAGCTGTCGAGCGCGAGCTCCACCAGGGAGGTAGCGGGCGGCAGCGAGTCCCACGCGACGCCGGCGAGCGCGCCCGTGAGCGGCGAAGGTCCCGAGGGGGGCGGTTGCACGTACCAGTCGCCGTCGAGGCGCCGTGTGCCGGGCCAGAGCAGCACGGCTCCCTGGGGGCTGAAGCGGCTGAATGTCGCCGGGTCGCCGGCCTCGATGACGAGCGCGGCGCCGGCGACCGCTCGCGCCACCTCGCTCGGCGCCCGGCCCTCGAGCGTCGCCGCGTCCCGCCAGCGGCTTCCACCGGGCTCCGCTTCGATGAATGTCCGCACGGGCACGCGGACGACGTCCTCGAGCGTGCGCGCGAGGAACCGCGTCTCCCAGTCCGGCGGCGAGGCCAGGAGCACGACGGACGGCTGTGGCTTCACCTCGAGCACGAAGACGCGGGCGTCGTCGCGGGGCTCGGAATCGGAGGCACCCTCCAGACGCACGTCGAGCGCGGTCCATCCGGGATGCGGGATGCGGGATGCGGGTAGCGTGAGCTCCGTGGACACAACGCCACTATCCGGCAGGGGCACGACGCGCGACGCGAGGCGGCGATGTTCGACGGTCACAGCAAGCGTCGCATCTCGCATCCCGCTTCCCGCATCCCGTCTCACGGCATCCCGCATCCCGGCTGTCCCGTAACTCACCTTGAGCCGGACGGTATCGCCCGCCGCGACCCGTCGCGGTCCGTCCACGGAGACGACAAAGGCATCGTAGAACGGCGCGCGCGGGAGCACGACGATCCGCGCCCGGCGAGCCAGGTCGGGCGGGATGTCGGCGAGATCGGGGATGGCGCCGTCCGAGACGACCGTGACCGGCCCGCCGCGCGCGGCGGCGGCGGCGAGCGCCGGGGCGAGTCGGCTCGCGCCGTCGGCCGGCGGCAGCGTGTCGAACCCGGCGACGCGCTCGCCGAACCGCCAGATGATCCCTCCCTGCGCCAGTGCCCGGCCCGTGTCGAGGGCTTCCCGCCAGCGACCGCCGT
>DASQAM010000339.1:0-2018 GCA_035635735.1 Gemmatimonadales bacterium
GTGTCGCGCCCGTAGGCGCCCCGCTCGACCGGCGCCACCTTGCCAAGGGCGACGATGTGCTGGTCGTACACGCTCCACTCGACGCCGGGAAGCAGGCTGCTCAGCGTGTCGACCCCGCCATTGAACACGACGTTGTGATCCGTGACGTACGACGCCCCGAATCCCTGGGCCGCATGCCAGGCGGCGAGGTCCGCGAGGGTCCAGCCGCGGCGACCGTCGTGTGACAGCGCGGTGTGCGCGTGGTAGTCGATGACGGTGAGCGTCGAGTCGGCTGCCACGAGCCGGGGGACGGGGCGCGGCAGCAGGACCGCCGCGATGCCGAGCAGGATCACCGCGAGCGGCCCTAGGACCGCCGCTGCGACCCGCCGCCACAGCGGGCCGCGCCGCAGCAGCCCCCACAGCGCGAGCGCCGCGACCCACGTGACCAGGAACGCAATTGCCCGCTCCCCGCTCAGGAATGTGAGCGCGTCGAGCACGTTCGAGACGGGTGCGAGCAGGGTATACAGCGTAGGACGCACGAGATCCACGTCGGCGGGAGGCGCGCCGCTCACCGCGTCCACCAGGGCCGGCAAGGGTGCGAGGGCCGAAAGGAGAACGAGCGCGATGAGCGTGAAGGCGATCGGGTGGCGACGCAGCAGATTCACTCGTACAATCTTGGGTATGAGAGTTCCGGACGCTACAGTCGCACGCCTGCTCGCGTGCTGTCTCGCCGCCGCTGCACTCGCCTGCCGAGAGGCGCGGCGTGCCAGCCCCCGGCCCGCGGACGCGGGCACGATGGTGACGGTTTACGTTCCACCCAAGGCCGCCGACCGAATCGCCGGCCGTCTCCAAACGATCGCCGCCCAGCACCAATGGGCCCTCTCGATCCGCACCGACAGCGCGGCCCTGGCCGACGCCGACCTCGCGATCGTAGACAGCGCGGGGACACTGGTGACCCGAGTGCGGGCGGGGTCGCCCGCGGCCGCGCAGGCCAGACAGATGGCGGACGCGGTGTTGCCGTGACCTCCGAAGGGTTCGCCGCGATTCCCGATGCGGTGCTCGGGCCCCTGGCGGGCCGACCCGAGGCGGACTGGCACCGCGCTCCGCCCGGGAAATGGACCGCGGCTCAAATCGTCCACCACCTCGCCATCTCGATCGACGGGAGCGGTCGGGTGTTCGAGGACCGGCGCGCCAAGCCGCCCATGCGACGCCGGCCGAGGCCACTGCGACAACGGCTTCATCAATTCGTGTATCTCGATGTCGGGTGGATTCCCTCGGGCCGTCGTGCCCCGGCGGCAACGGAGCCTGCCCAGCGTCCCGATCCGGGCGCCGTGGAGCGGCAGCTGCGAGACGGCGTGGCGCGCTTCCTCGCGCTGGCGCACGAGCTGTTGCCGGCTCGCCGTGACGATCTATTTGTAAGACATCCTGCCTTCGGTGACCTCACCCTGCCCGAGTGGCTGCGGTTCCATGTGCGCCACTGCGCGCATCATGCGAAGCAAATCCGCGCGCTCCTCGCGTCGTGAGCGACAAGGACAAGCGCAAGCTCACCGTGCGCGTCCCCAATCCGAAGGCGCCGGTGAAGGGGCGGCTCAAGACGCCGCCGCACAAGGTGCACAAGTCCGTGAAGCACTATCGGCGACGGGAGAAGCATCCGGCGCGGCCGGCTGACGACGACTAGAGTTCCTGGACGGGATTCAACGCTTCGTGCGGGCGGGGGTCTTCAGGACCACGCAACATGATCCGGCCTCCGGAGCCCGAAGCTCGGCGCGGGTGCCGCGGGCGCCGGCAGCCGCGAGCAGGCCGCGCAGCAGGGCGAGGTTCATCCCGCACACCAGGGGCCGGCACTCGTTGGCGAGGGCGTCGAACGGACAATTCCGGAGCCGCACCTCACCGTTGACGCGGGCGGGGTCGTACCCGCAGTCATCGAGCACAGCGATGGCGTTGGCGAGCAGGCGATCGGTGCCGGCCTTCCCGTTGGTGCTGCGGCGCGCGTCGGCGCCGAGCCTCCGGCCTTCGGCGCGGGCCGCGCGCTGCAGCGC
>DASQAM010000340.1:0-3224 GCA_035635735.1 Gemmatimonadales bacterium
GCGAGCCGGACATTCTGGCCGTTGCGCCCGATGGCGAGCGACAGCTGATCTTCGTCCACGATCGCCTGGATCGTCTTGGTCTCAGGGTCCGAGAACACGCGCGCGACCCGCGCCGGGGCGAGGGCGAGCTTCGCGAACCGCTCGGGATCGGGGGACCAGGGCACGATGTCGATGCGCTCGCCGTTCAGCTCGTTCACCACCGCCTGCACGCGCGAGCCCTTCATGCCCACGCACGCGCCCACGGGATCGATCGCATCGTCGCGCGACGAGACGGCGATCTTGGTGCGGCTGCCCGCTTCCCGCGCCGTCGCGCGGATCTCGACGATCTGCTGCTGGATCTCCGGCACCTCGAGCTTGAACAGGGCCTTCACGAAGAGCGGGTCGGCACGCGACAGAATGAGCCGCGGGCCCTTGGGCGTCTCCTCGATCCGCTTCAGCACGGCGCGGATCGTGTCCCCCTGGTGAAAGTGCTCGCGGTGGTTCTGCTCGCGGTACGGAATGATCGCTTCGGCTTCACGGAACTTCGCGAGCATGACGACGATCTTGCCACGCTCGATTTGCTGCACTTCGCCCGATAGGAGCTCGCCGACCTTGTCGGAGAACTCTTCCCGGATGCGGGCGCGCTCGCCCTCGCGGACGCGCTGGATGATGCGCTGCTTCGCGGCCTGTACCGCCGTGCGGCCGAAGGCCTCGAACGGCACGTCCTCTTCCAACACATCGCCCACCTGGAAGTCCGAATCCTCGAAGCGCGCTTCCTCGAGCGTAACCTGCGAGCCCGGGTCCTCCACGGCCTCGACCACGGTGCGGAGCACCGCGATCCGGATCGTGCCTTTGAGCTCGTCGATGCCGATCTCGGCCCGCACGTTGGGACCGTAGCGCTTCACGAGGGCGGCGTGCAGCCCGTCCTTGAGCAGGTCGAGCAGCTCCGTCCGCTCGAGCTGCTTGGTGTTCGTCAGCTCACGAATCGCGGAGACGACATCACTGGTATTCGTTGTCATGGGTTCCTCGTCACCAATCCACCGCCAAACGCGCGTCGCGAATTCCGGCCAGCGGCACCGGCCGCGGCGCTCCCCCCTGGGGCGCGAGCACCACCGTCGCCTCGTCGGGAACGGCCACAATGCGCGCCCGCACGCGCCCGAGCCCCGCCACCGTCGCTTGGACCTCGCGGCCCACGAACCGCACCCAATGCCGATGCCAGCGCACTGGTCGTTCGAGCCCCGGGCTCGACACCTCGAGCATGTAGCGGCGTCCCAGCGGACCGTCCGCGTCGAGCCACACCTCGAGCGCCCGGCTCGCCGTGGCACAATCGTCCACCGTCACACGTCGCGGCGGCTCGCTGGGCGGCCATTCGATGCGCACTTGAACGAGCGGCCGGTGCTGCGTACCGCCGATGCGGAGGTCGGCCAGTTCGAGGCCCAACGCGTCCAAGCGGGCCCGAAACGACTCGACGAGGCTGTCGGAGAGCATAAAAAAAAGCGCGGGCCCAACTTCGCCCGCTTCACCGGCCGGAATCTAGCCGCCCGGAAGCGGGTGTCAAGCGAGCGGGAGTCCCGCGTAGGCGATCATACGCCCGTCGCGCCCGCCAGAAGCGCGGTGCGAGAAGAAGTGCTCGCGGTCGTGCGCGCTGCACCAGGCCGAGACGGTGATCTCTCGGAGGCCGAGCGCCTGGCCCTGCCGCGCCAACGCCGCCCGGAGGTCCACGTGCCCGGGTCCAGTCTCGACGCGTCCCGTGAACCGACTGAGCACTTCAGAACCTACTGCATAGCACTCACCACAAATCCCTACTCCACAATGCATTACGATATCGCTCGACCGCACAAACGCCATCCGCTTCAGGAGCTCCACGCCGCGCTCCAGGATGCCCGCCGCCGTCCCCCGCCACCCGGAGTGCAGCAGCGCGACCACGTGCTTCTCGGGCACCGCGAGGTAGACCGGGATGCAGTCGGCGACGGTGACCGTGAGCAAAAGCCCCCGAGCTCCAGTCGCGTGCCCGTCCACCCCGTCCATGATCAGCCACCCATCGCTGGCTGCGGGATGCCACTGCACCGTGGTGGCGTGCACTTGGTGAGCCAGAACCACGCCGGGAAAGCGCGGACGGGCCGCCGCGCCGACGGCGCGCCAGCGCGACATGACCTGGCCGACGGGCTCTTCGCTCCACAAGCCGAGCGAGAACCCGTGCCCGCGGGTGGTGATGCCGGCGACGACGCCGTAGCGGGCGGCCCATTCCTGAAGCTCCATCCTGGGAACCGCCGCGTCGGCGACAGCCGCCTCACGGAGGGCGGCAGGGGCGGCAGGGGCGGCCCGGAGATTGTTCATGTGCCGCCGTCCTTTCTTTCGATCTGCGCTCCCACCGCCCGCAGCCGCTCATCGATCCGCTCGTAGCCCCGCTCGATCTGGCCGATGTTGTGGATCACGGAGTCGCCCTGGGCAGCCAGGGCCGCGAGCAACATCGCCATTCCCGCCCGGATGTCCGGGCTGTCCACCACGCCGCCGTGGAGCGGCGCGGGTCCGGCGATCACCGCCCGGTGGGGATCGCACAGCACAATGCGTGCGCCCATGCCGATCAGCTTGTCCACGAAGAAGAGTCGCGACTCGAACAACTTCTCGAAGATCAGCAGGATCCCTTCGCACTGCGACGCGACCACGATCGCGATCGACATCAGGTCGGCGGGGAAGGCGGGCCACGGGCCGTCCTCCAGCTTCGGGACGTGCCCGCCCAGGTCGGGACGAATGCGACGCTCCTGGCCGGCATCCACGATCAGCTGGGTGCCGTCGAGGCGGGGTCGCACGCCCAGCCGCTCGAATCCCAACAGGATGCTGCGCAGATCCTCGCTGCGCACGCCGTCGATTGTGATCGCGCCGTTGGTCACGGCGGCGAGCCCGATGAACGAGCCGATCTCGATGTGGTCCGGCCCCACCGTCCAGGCGGCGGCCGTGAGGGGCGATCCGCCTTCGATGGTGAGCGTGTTCGTCCCGACGCCCTGGACCTTCGCGCCCAGATCCGACAGAAAGCGCGCCAGATCCTGAACGTGCGGCTCGCAGGCGGCGTTGCGCAGCGTGGTCGTGCCGCGGGCGGCGACCGCCGCCATCAGGGCGTTTTCGGTCGCCGTGACACTCGTTTCGTCGAGGAAAATATCGGCACCGGTGAGGTTCTTCGCTTCGAGCTGGTAGGCGGCGCCGATGGTGACTTCCGCCCCGAGCCGCTCGAGGGCGAGGAAATGCGT
>DASQAM010000341.1:0-2921 GCA_035635735.1 Gemmatimonadales bacterium
GGCCATGCTCTTGAAGCGGGGGCACCAGGTGGACGTCGTGAGCAACGGTCGCGAAGCGGTGGACGCCGTGGCCCGAGAGCGCTACGACGTCGTGCTCATGGACATCCAGATGCCCGAGATGGACGGGTTCGAGGCCACGGCAAAGATCCGTGCCCTGCCGAAGGGCCGGACACTCCCGATCATTGCCCTCACGGCCCACGCGCTGAGCGGGGAGCGCGAGCGCTGTCTGGAGCGCGGGATGAGCGGTTATCTCGCGAAGCCATTCAAGGCGCACGACCTGTTTGCCGCCGTCGAAGGGCGGGGCCCCCAGGAGGCCGATAGCGGCGTCGCGCCGTCACCGGCGGTGGACCTGGCGGCCTTCCGGCGCACCATGGAAGAGGCGGGGGCAGCCGAGGCGGTTGACGGGATCCTCGACACCTTCGTGGCCACCATGCCGCAGCGCCTGGATGCCCTGGCCGCGGCGGCCCGCGACGCCGAGGCCGAGCCGCTGCAGCGGGCGGCGCATGCCTTCAAGTCGGCCGCCGGGACGATCGGCGCGGGCCGTTTGGCCGCGCTGCTCGAGGACATGGAGCGCGCCGCGCGGGATGGCGATGTGGCTGGGGCGTGTGACAAACTTGTGCACGTACGCGGCGAAGCGCAGGCCGCGCTCGATTACCTTCGGACGGCGACGAAAGGCGGGTAGGATGGCTAACGCGATCCCCGTGCTGGTCGTGGACGACGACGCGGTATCGAGCGCCCAGCTCGGCGCGCTCGCGAAAGCGGCCGGTTACGACGTCCGGAGCTCGCCCAACGGCCGCGAGGCGTGGGAGCTGCTCCAGTTGGCGCGCATTCCCATCGTGATCTCCGACTGGTACATGCCGGAGATGGACGGCCCGGAGCTGTGCCGCCGCGTCCGCTCTCGCGTGCGCGAGCCGTACGTCTATTTCATCCTCGTCACGGCGCGCGGCGGCAAGCAACAGTATCTGGCCGGGATGGAGGCGGGGGCGGACGACTTCATCGCCAAGCCGGTGGACCCGGACGAGCTGCGCGCCCGGCTCAAGGTGGCGGAGCGCATCCTCGGCCTGCGCAAGGAGATCGAGCAGCTCGAGGTGCTGCTCCCCATCTGCTCGTACTGCAAGCGAATTCGGAACGACAAGGAAGAATGGGAGCCGCTGGAGCAGTACATCGAGGAACACTTCGAGCAGCTGCTCAGCCATGGCATCTGTCCCGACTGCTACATCAAGTACGTCCAGCCGCAGCTCGATCGGGGCACGTCTTCGTGACAGAACCCGCCACACAACCACCGCCGGCCCGATCATCGGCCGGCGGATGGTGGGCCACGGTGCGCGAGGCGCTGCGCGGCTCGCGCCACGACTACACCTCCGGCCCGCTGGGTCGGGCGATCGTGCTGCTCGCGATTCCCATGGTCGCCGAAATGATCATGGAGTCGTTGTTCGCGGTGTGGGACGTGTACTGGGTCGGCCGGGTGGGGCCGGCGGCCCAGGCCACGGTCGGGCTGACGGAGTCGCTCCTCACCCTCATCTATACCGCCGCCATGGGGCTCTCGATCGGCGTCACGGCAATGGTGGCGCGGCGTATCGGCGAGAAGAATCTCGAGGGGGCGGCCGAGGCGGCGGTGCAGGGGATCGCGCTGGGCGTGATCGTGGCCGTGGTGACCGGGGCGATCGGTGTGGCCTTCGCGCCGCGTCTCCTCGGCCTCATGGGCGCGAGCCCCGAGGTGCTGACCATCGGGAGCACGTACGCGCGCATCATGCTCGGCGGGAACGTCGTGATCCTGTTGCTGTTCCTGATCAACGCGGTGTTCCGGGGCGCGGGCGACGCGGCGATCGCGATGCGCGTGCTGTGGCTCGCGAACAGCATCAATATCCTGCTCGGGCCCTGCCTGATCCTGGGTCTCGGGCCGTTCCCGCGCCTCGGCGTGACCGGGGCGGCGATCGCGACCACGATCGGCCGCGGCACCGGTGTCCTGTTTCAGCTGTATCGCCTGTGGCGCGGCGACGCCCGCGTGTCCATCCGGCGCGCGCAGCTCACGCTGCAACCCGTCGTGATGCGGACGATGTTGCGCCTCTCGGGCACGGGCACGTTCCAGGTGCTGATCGGGACCGCGAGCTGGATCTTCCTGGTCCGGATCATTTCGAGCTTCGGGACGGACGCGATCGCGGGTTACCAGATCGCGATCCGGATCATCGTGTTTGCGCTGCTGCCGTCGTGGGGAGTCGCCAATGCCGCGGCGACGCTGGTCGGGCAGAACCTCGGCGCCGGCCGCCCCGAACGGGGCGAACGCGCGGTGTGGCTCGCCGGGTTCTACAACATGCTGTGCCTCGGCGGCGTGGGAGCCCTGTTCGTGGCGTTCGCCGGCCCGATCACCGGCGTGTTCACTCGCGACCCCAGCGTGGCGCCGATCGCCGCCCAGTGCCTGCGCACCATCAGCTATGGGTTCGTGTTCTACGCCTGGGGCATGGTGATCACGCAGTCGTTCAACGGCGCCGGGGACACGTGGACGCCGACGTGGATCAACCTGGGCTGCTTCTGGCTGTGGGAGATTCCACTGGCGTACGTGCTGGCGGTGCGTGGCAACCTCGGACCCTTCGGCGTGGCCCTCGCGGTCACGATCGCGTTCTCGACCGTCGCCGTCGTCAGCGCGCTGCTCTTCCGCCGCGGCCGTTGGAAGGAGCGACGGCTCTAGCAGCCCCAACCGATCCAACACTTGTTGCGTCGACGCATCGCCCCGCGCCGCTTGACAGCGGAACGGCGACGAACCAACCCTGGTATTAGCGAACGACAATCGGTTCGTCGGAACCAGAGGAGCGCATGCGTGGACGCGAAAGAGCTGCTCGACAGTCTCGACGTCGGTGTTCTGGCCATGGCGCCCGACTGGACGATCGCCGCATGGTCGGCGGCGGCGGCGCGCATCACCGCGC
>DASQAM010000342.1:0-4412 GCA_035635735.1 Gemmatimonadales bacterium
GACGTGATGGCTTGATGACACACGAACGTGCCACCGAGGTGGAAGCGCCGCTCTACGGGGAGCCCCGTGCGCCGCTCGATCTGCTGCGCCACGATCTCGCCCAGCAGATCGGACTCGGTGAAGTTCTTGGAGCCCACCACGATCCGGTCGCGGTGGGCACATCCCGTCAGCAGCAGGGCGACCAGGCCGAGGGACCACCGGGGCCGGCCCGGCATTCCCCCGCTCCCGAAGGGAGAGGGGGACGGGGGGTGAGGACTCATTTCCCCCGCCACGCGAACCCCCGCGCCGCAGCGCCCAACAGGCCATCCGCCGCGAGCGCCATCAGCGCGGCCGGCAGCGCCCCTGCGAGAATGAGCGTGTCGTCCACGACAGCCACGCCCCGAAAGATGTAGACGCCCAGCCCGCCCGCGCCGATCGCCGCCGCAATGGTCGCCGTGCCCACACTCACGACAGTCGCGACGCGCACCCCTGCCAGGATCACGCCGAAGCCGAGCGGTAATTCCACCTGCGTGAGCAGCTGCCAGTCGGTCATGCCCATGCCCCGCCCCGCCTCACGCACCGCCGGGTCCACGCCGGCGACCCCCTCGTAGGTATTGCGAACGATGGGCAAGAGGGCGTACAGGACCAGCGCGACGATGGCGGTCGTCGCGCCGATGCCGCCGATGAACGGCAGGGGGATGAGGAAGCCGAACATGGCGAGGCTCGGCACTGTCTGGAACACGTTCGCCATACCCAGCACGGGGCCCCGCCACGCCGGTCGCCGCGTGAGCAGGACGCCCAGAGGCACTCCGATCACGATTGCCACACCGGTCGAGATCGCGACCAGATACAGGTGCTGGCCTACGAGTCCCAGGACTTCCTGCGAGTTGCGCGAATAGAAGTGCCAGAGATTCACGGTGCCCTCGATGCGCGGCTCGCGCTCACGCGGCTGCCATGAATGCTCGGCATTCCGGGTCGTCCGACCGCCGGAACTCGTCGGGCGTGCCGAGAAACGCGAGCCGGCCCTGCAGCATGAGCCCGATGCGGCTACCGAGCAGCAGGCCCTCGCGCACGTCGTGGGTCACGAAGACCAAGCCTTTCCCGAGCCGCCCCTCGAGCGCCGCGAACTCGCGCTGCAGCTCCACCCGGGTGATCGGGTCGAGGGCACCGAAGGGCTCGTCCAGCAGCAGCAGCGGCGGGTCGGCGGCCAGGGCGCGTGCCACCCCGACGCGCTGGCGTTGTCCACCGGACAGCTCGTGCGGGTAGCGCCCCGCGAAGGTGTCGGGGTCGAGTCCCACGAGCGCCAAGAGCTCACGCACCCGCGTTGCGATGCGCTCCGGCGGCCAGGCTTCGAGCCGCGGAACGAGACCCACGTTACGCTCCACGGTGAAGTGCGGGAACAGCCCCACTTCCTGAATCACGTAGCCGATCCGGCGTCGCAGACGCGTCACCGGCAGGTCGGCGGCGCGCTCCCCCGCGACCCGCACCTCGCCCGATGTCGGCTCGAGCAGCCGATTGATGAGCTTGAGCGTGGTGGTCTTTCCGGACCCGCTCCTGCCCAGCAGGACGAGCGTCTCTCCCGCGCCCACGGTGAACGACACGTCCCGCACGAGGGACCGGCTCTTTCTCCGCTCCCCTTTTCCCCGTCCCGGCAGGTCGTAGCCCAGACCCTCGACCTCGAGCGGCTTCGTCATGTGGGCGACACGAGCACCATGAGGAACCGCTGGTCGTCGCTCCGTCCCTGCCAGCGCGCAGCGAGCCCGGCCTCGGAGAGAATCCGGAGGAAGGTGTCCGCGGCGTACTTGTACGAGTGATTCATGGCGAGCCGCTCGCCGCGCGCCAGGCGCAGCGCCTCGCCGCCCAGCAGGGCCTCCACGTCCCGGCCCGCCAGGAAATGCTTGGGGATCAGATGCAGGCCGGGGAGGCGCGGATCGTCGGCCGCTTCGAATATCAGCTCGCCATCGGTGTCACGGATGCCGACGGCGTTGAGCGGCGCCCAGGCGAAGCGACGGTTCAGGGTATTGTCGTAGCCGGCGACCGTTGCATCCCCGGCGTAGATCTCGCCGTCCACGAGGAGCGCGTCGCCGGGCCGCAGCAGCCGCGCCAGGTCGCGCGCCTCGGCGATGGGATCGAAGGCGCCGAGCGTGTTTCCGATGAGCATTACGAGCCGGGGCGGCGTCTCGGGCTCCGCGGCGAGCGCCTGCAACTGGTTGGGGTCCGTGAAGTCCGCCTTGATCCCCTGCGCCGGGAAGCCCGCGGAAAGCGCGCCGGCGCACGCCATCTCGAGCAGGGCCTGGCTCGTATCCACCGGGACGTAGGACACGCGCGCGCCCCGCTCGCGCAGCGCCTCGAGCAGCAGCAGGTCCTTGTCGCCCTGGCCCGCGCCGAGGCTCACGACCTCGAGTGGGGCCACCGGAAACAGGCGCGCGAGCTCGGCACCGGAACGCGCGATCAACGACCGTGAGCGCACGAAGTTGCGATACGCGCCGTCCGAGCACAGGGCCAGCCAGGCGCGCACCGAGAGCGGGAACCAATAGAAAAACTTCTCCGGCAGCCGCCTCGCCCGAAACGCGGAAACGAATTCGTCTGCGAGAGCGTTCTCAGTCAGCAGCGCATGTATCGATATCATGAAGCGTTGAGAGTTACCGGTTGACGGGTGTGACGGCAACCCGTAGGATTCTCTGAACGGCCGTCTTCCTGATTCTGTCCTAGCGAAGGAGGATGTTATGCAGATCGTCGAGATGCAGGAGCTCGTGCCCAGCTGTCATCGTCCCGAGATTGTCGAGACGGCGGAGCTGGTGCCCACCTGCCACTCCTAAAGGGAGCGGTTCAGGTGCGCCCGGGGGCCCGGACTGATGTCGGGCCCCCGCTGCGTTTCTTGACCTCCGGACCGAGTCTGGGATTCGGGGCATGGGCGGTGGGCGGCACGGGGTGGGGCGCGGCCGCGGCCGAACCCGAGCGCCTTGCCGCGATCCACCGCGCGCTCGAGCTGGGCGTCACCTTCTTCGACACCGCTCCCACGTACGGCGACGGCACGTCCGAAACCCTGCTGGGCCAGGCGCTCAAGGCCGACCGCGACCGCGTCGCCATCGCCACCAAGGTCGGCCCGCGCGACGACCCCCGCCGCTCGCTCGAGGCATCCCTCCGACGTCTGGCGACCGACTATGTGAATCTGATACAGCTGCACGAGGCGCTCGACGGCTGGGAGCGGCGCCTCGAGCAACTCTACACGCTGCAGGAAAAAGGGAAAGCGTTGGCGGTCGGCCTCTGCAACGCTACCTCCCGACAGCTGGCGCAGGCCCTGGAAATAGCGCCCCTGGCCGCCTATCAGGGGCCCTACAACCTGTTCGACCGGGATGTGGAGCAGCGGGAGCTGCCGCTGTGCCGGGAGCGTCGGATCGCGTTCCTGGCTTACCGGCCCCTCGCCGCGGGACTCTTGAGCGGGAAGTATCCCACACCACCGGAGTTCCCCGCCGCCGACCACCGACGCAAGATCTACTGGTTCCAAGGCAGGGAGTTCGAGCGCCGGCGGATGGCGGTCGAGCGGCTCGGCGCGATCGCGCAGCGGCTCGACATGCCGCTGTCGGCGCTCGCGCTCGCATGGGTCCTCACACAACCGGGCGTCGGTATCGTCCTGGCAGGAGCGCGCAGCCCCGAGCAGGTGGAGCAGAATCTTGCCGGCGCCGGACCCCTCACACCCGCTACGCTGGCGGAGGTCGACCGGATCGTGGCGGATGCGTTCCCGTCGGTCCGGGCCACGGAAGCGCTCAACAAAGAGGCCTCCAGCTGGGGCGAGCGCGAGCGTTTCATCGTCCAGCGACTGGATGGGAAAACCAGCGCGGAGCTGATCGCCGCGCTGTGGACGGACGGTCACGCGACTCCCATGGTCGCCGCACAAGTCAAGGTATTTTGTGACCAACTCGCGGAGCGCGGGTTAGTAGGGTAGTGCGCAATGCGGAATACGGAACTGATGGTAGGCGCGTTCTATAATCCCCACCTCGGCCGCGAGCTCGCGGTGGCGACCAGCATCGATCATCTCGCGATGGCCGACCCGCCCGCGGCGAGCGATCCGTGGTGGCCGGCGATCAGCGAGCGCTACACCCTCCTGCTCCATGATTACCTGGGGCAGTTGTCCGAACCGCTCGACGAACGCTCCATTCAGCGTGCCCGCACGCTCGCCGAGCTGTACCGCTCACCCTGGGTCGCGGAGCACTTTCAGTGCCTCCACAGCGAGGACGGCCGCTACAACCTGAACTACGTGTTCCCGCCGCTCTACACGGAGGAGTTCCTCACCCGCTTTATCCGCAACGCGTGCGCGCTCCAAGCGCGTCTCGACCAGCCGCTGGTCATGGAGAACATTCCCGGGTTCTTCGACGTGAAGGCGAGCCAGATGCCGGAGCCGATGTGGCTGCGCCGCTTCTTCGAGGCGACAG
>DASQAM010000343.1:0-1794 GCA_035635735.1 Gemmatimonadales bacterium
TCCCTGGTCGTGCGGCACCTGTTGACCCCGCCCGACGCGCCGCTCGGATCCGTGCGCCCGACCCGTGTCACCGGACACATCGCCAGCCTCAAGTGGAGCCGTCCGGCGTACGCCAAGCGCCTGCAGCAGCAGATGGGGAAGGAGGTGGACTACACCAAGGCCCCGTCGGAGGATTTCGCGAGCGTCGTGATCGAGTTCGAGACCGACGACGGCGCCACCGTCATCGGCGAAGCGACCACGTCCTGGAGCTTCGTCGGCGCCGGGCTGCGGCTCTCCGCCGAGCTGCTCGGCCCCGAATACTCCATGTCGTGGAATACGCTGGACAGCGGGCTCAAGCTCTTCTTCAGCCGTGAGGTCAAGGGAAAGACGGGCGAGGACCTGGTCGAGAAGCAGAACGCCGAGATGGGGCTCATGCCCGTGGTAACGAGCGAGTCGGCGGCCTACGGATACGACGCCGAAGACCGGCACTTCGTGCGGGTATTCCTCGGCCGGGAGGCTCCGCTGCTGACGTTCGACGACGGTCTGGAGGTCGTGAAGCTCCTGATGACGGCGTACAAGAGCGCCGAAGTGGGCAAGACGCTCGATTTCCCACCGGCGGGCATCGAACGGTTCGTGCCGGCAGTGGCGAAGGGGACCTGGAAACCCTGAGGGAAACGCGGAACGCGGAAGTCGGAACGCGGAACAGCGCTGCCACCCTCTGTTCCGCATTCCGCGTTCATTGCCATCGGAGTTATCCGCCCTGCGACGATGACCGCCCAAACCTGGCCCGTCCACTCCATGGACCGCCCCCGCCCGCCCGTGGTGGATCCCGGCCCCGAGCGGCCGCCGCCGCCGCCGCCATCCGACGCCATCGTGCTATTCGACGGCAAGCATCTCTCGCAGTGGCAGTCGCAGGACGGCACGCCCGCAAAATGGCTGGTACGTGACGGGTACGCGGAAGTCGTCGCCGGCGCCGGGCCGATCATCACTCGGCGCGCCCTCGGAGACATCCAGCTCCACCTCGAGTGGGCGACGCCCACGCCGCCCCAGGGTCAAGGGCAGGAGCGCGGTAACAGCGGCGTGTTCTTGATGAGCCACTACGAGATCCAGGTGCTCGATTCGTACCGCAACGAGACCTACGCCGACGGCCAGGCCGGAGCCGTGTACGGACAGACCCCGCCGCTCGTGAACGCCAGCCGGCCCCCCGGCCAATGGCAGACGTACGACATCATTTTCCACCGCCCCCGGTTCGCGTCGGATGGTACGGTACGCGACTCGGCGCGGGTCACGGTGCTGCACAACGGGGTACTGGTGCAGGACAATACGATCCTTACCGGCTGGACGGTGCACGCCGCGCGTGCGCACTACGAGCCGCATCCGGACCGGCTTCCCGTCTTCCTGCAAGACCACGGTAACCCGACGCGCTACCGGGACATCTGGGTTCGGGAGCTACCGGAGTAGCCCGGTGCCGATACTCGCCGCGCTCATCATCGCCTTCGCGTCGGACTCCGTCCCCGCCATCGTGCCGCGCCCGGCGCACCTAACCGTACAGCCGGGCGCCTTTGCGTTGACGGCCGGCACGGTGATCGTGACCGATCGCGCCCTGCGCGGGCTGGGCGAGCTGCTGGGGAATGACCTCTTCCCCGCCACCGGTCTGCGGCTCGCCGTGCGCACCGCGGCGCCCGCCGCGACGCCGGTGATCTCCATCCGCCTCGACTCCTCCCTCGCCCGCCTGGGCGACGAGGGCTATCGCCTCGACGCCAGCCCGTCCCGCGTCGCGATTCGTGCCTACCGCGCCGCGGGCGCGTTCTACGG
>DASQAM010000344.1:0-1626 GCA_035635735.1 Gemmatimonadales bacterium
CTTCGGCAAGGATCGGCGCGGTCAGCTGCACCGCGTGCCGCTGATGACCCTGTCGATCGGGATCGTCACCAACCAGCACCGCCGCTTCGCGCACCCGGCGCAGGTGAGCGAGCTGGCGACGGAGATGAAGAGCTACGCGAAAACGCAGCCGGGGTCGGTGTTCGTGGTCGACCGCCGGCACGACCCGGAGCTGGATGACGACGGGGTACGCTAGATGAACGTCACCTGTCCATCGTGCGAGACCGTGTATCGCGTGGACCCGGCCAAGGTCCCGGCCGGGGGCGTGCGCGCACGCTGTGCGGTGTGCAGCAACGTCTTTCCCGTGAATGCATCCGCGGCCGCGGCCACGGCGGCGGTGTCCGCGGGGAGCGGCCCCGCGGTTGCTCCGCGGCCGCCGGCGCCGCCTCCCGCGCCCGCGCTGCCTGCGCCGCCCGCTCCACCCACGCCTGCACCCGCGCCACCGCGGACGCCGGCCATGCCTCGGTTCTCGGGTCCCATCGCGGCCCCGGCGTCTCCACGTGCGCCACCCGCTCCGCCCGCGCCCCCGTCGTCCCCCGCGGCCACGCCCCGCGCCGTGCCTCCTCCCGCGCCACGCGCCGCCCCGCCGCCGGCAGCCCCGGCCATGCGACCCGCTGCACCGCCAGCCGCACCAGCGCCGCGCGCTGCGCCTCCCGCGCCACCTCGCCCCCCTGCGGCGCCGGCGGCGCCGGCCGCTCCGGCCGCACCCGCAGGCGCCGGGCGTGGTCAGCGTATGACCAGCCCGCTCCGCCCCGTGAATCCGTTCATGGTCCAGGATCCGAAGCAGAAGGCGCGCCGGCTCGCGCGGGCGCTGGTGTCGGATCTCGTCGTGTACCATCCGGAGAAGCGTCAGCAGGGACTGCGCGACGGCACGTTGCCGCAGCTCTTCAAGGACGAGATCGAGAAGAGCTGGCAGGAATACGTGGAGCAGGTGGGTGCCGAGCTCGCGAAGACCACCGCGTTCTGGGCCGAAGCGCTGAACGAGATTCTTGCCGGGGGCAATAAAGTCTTCTAGGCTGGTGTGGCGGGGCCTAACCTATTAGCTTGCCAAGTAGTTAGAGCCGCCCTCCGCCCGTCGGCGGGCGGCTCATTTCCTGCTGAGCATGAAACGAGCGCACCGTGGCCCTATCCGATCGTCTTGCCGAATTCGACCGTCGTCTCACCGAACTGCGGAGCTTTCTTTGACATAGCGGGGAAGACCAAGCGTTTGGCGGATCTGGAGCACGCCATGGCCGAGGGCAGCGTCTGGGCCGACCCGGAGAAGTCGCGGCAGGCGGTGCAAGAGATCAAGGAGCTGAAGCGCTGGGTCGACCCGTACCACGCAGTGCGGAAGCGGATTGACGACGCGCGCGCGCTGCTCGAGCTCGCGGAGGGCGAGTCGGACGAGGAGCACGCGGGCCTCGTGGCCGAGATGCTCAAGGGCCGGTCCCTCGAGCAGGAAGCCGAGGGTATCGCCGCACAGCTCGAGGCCCTCGAGCTGCAGAACATGCTGCGCGGCTCCGACGACACGCGCGACGCGCTGCTCACCATCCACTCGGGCGCGGGCGGCACGGAATCCCAGGACTGGGCCGAAATGCTGATGCGGATGTATACCCGGTGGGCGGAGCG
>DASQAM010000345.1:0-2875 GCA_035635735.1 Gemmatimonadales bacterium
CCCCTGGTCGCGTTCGCCGGAGAGCTCGACGATGAGCAGGGGCGAGGGCTTGAGCAGCAGCGTGCCGATGTATTCACCGAGCCGGCCATTGTAGAAATTCCCACCCGCATACGTGAAGGACCAGCTGACGCGGCGTTTCGAGGCCCGGGCGTAATCGATCCGGTATCTCAGAAACGTGTACGAGCCGGTCGGGATCGACTGTCAGCGAAGTGGAGCTAGTCGACCCACTTCCTACGCCGAACCTGTGGCGGGGACGCCACGACGGCGCCCTCGTCCTGCGTGGGAATCCGATGCCTGGGTCTTGCAACGCCCGTTCCTAGGCCTGTTGACCACGGCGCCGTACCCCGGAGCGCTGCATGCCCGTCACGCGTTGGTTCGGCGTCGTTGGCGTCGGTCTAAGCCTTCTCGCGGCGGCCACGTGCTCCCACGACAGCACCGGTCTCGCACCCGCAGACGTCGACGTCGAAGTCACGGTCATTACAGTCAGTGCGCCGACGTTCGTCACCGTCTCCGCGCCGGATAGCGCAACTCCGGATAGCGAGCCCGCCATCCGATGCGGAGCCCAGCTGCGTGCGACCGCTACGGGCGGAACCGCCAAGTGGCTGGATGCGCGCTTCCTGCTGTACGCGGGCAAGGATCGCTCCAAGCCCGTCGATTCCGTCGCGTTCTCGGCCGGCCAGATCCAGCAATCCTGGGGTGGCGGGGAAATCAGCGGCGGCCAAGCCCAGAACGCGACATGGACCGTTACCGTGTCGGTTCCGTGGGCCCTGACGATCGCGTTCCAGTACCAGGCGGCGGGTGGCGGAAAGGTGCAGTCGGCCACCGTCTCGTTCACGTGCGGGCCGATCCCACCCGCGAACTCACCTCCGCCGACGATTACGAGCCTCGTCGCAGACACGTCCGCTACCGGGCTGCAGCCCGGTGACACCCTCACCGTCAGCTACGCCGCGACCGGTCCGGCGGGTCTCTGGGAGACGGTCATCCAGCTGTCGGGACCCTGCACTGTGCGACGTGTCCAGGCGGAAACGCTGCAGGTCAGCGTGACTCACAGGACCAAGATCCCCCTCCCGATTGCGTGCCAGCTGGGTGTGCCCATCGGCGTGACCCTCCAAGCGCGCGACGCCGCGCTGCAGCAGACCACGCGGCGACTGGCCACCCAATTCGCGATCACCGACCGCACGCCCCCGTTCGCGTATCCCCTGCTGGGCTCGTGGTGGCACGACACTGGCGGCACCCCGATGTTCGCGCGGGACTACTTCGTGGGCGACACGATCTATATCGAGCTAAACGCGTCGGACAACTACGCCCTCAAGACCCTCTACTGGGAGGTTTTGCCCGCCGGCTTCCGCGACTCGCTGGTGACGAGCGGGCAGCAAGTGGCGACGTTTCTCGCCCTTCCCGTCCCGCCGGCGTGGCTCGGCTCCATCCAGCTGCGCTTCTACGCTCGCGACGTCGCCGGATTGACGAGCGATACGGTGGTGACGGCGCCCGACAGCTTACGGGTGGCGGCCACCATCCAGCGCCCCGTCGCCATGACGACGCTCCCCGCCCAGCTCTTGGACATGCAGATCGACGCCAAGCGCGGCGTGCTTTACGTCGTGCCGTCGTGGGGGAATGATCTGCTGACAGTCTCGACGACGACGATGGCCATCGACTCGGTTCTACTTCCTTACCGGCCATGGGGCATCGATCTCTCGCCCGGGGGCGATTCGCTGATCCTGACCTTACCCGGGCAGCGCGCGCTGGGGATCATCGACCTGCGGCAGGCCTCGCACGCGCTCTCGGTCCTGCCGGTGGCTGGGCTCGACACCACCAACGGTCAGCGCCTTGTGAACGTGAAGGTCGTGACCAACGGGAGAGCGTATCTGCCGCTCGAAGGGAACACTGCCACCGCCTACACGATGCTCGAGGTCGACCTCGCGAGCGGCGCACAGCGGATTCGCACGGACGCGGGGACCAACGGCTGGGTAGGGGGAATCGCGCTGGAGCGCTCGTACGACCACTCCACCCTCGTGACAAACGGCAATGGCCCCTACTTCCAACGGTATGACGTTGCTCCAGATGCTTTCGGCCCGCTGCGCTCGGCCCGGACCTCCTGGGGCCCGACCGTCGACGGCACCGGCCAGCACATCGTTGTGGGGCTCGACCTCTACGACGCGAACCTTCAGTTCGTGCGTCAGATCCGCTCCCCCGTGCCCGGCGGGGTGCCGGCGCGCGCCGTGTCTCCAGACGGCATCTACCTGTTCGAGGGCCTGCGCGGCATCGTCCGCGCCCGTTTGAGCGACGGTCTGCTGCAAGATCGGTCTCCCGCCCCGTTCGTCCCGGGCCTGATTCGCCTCTCCCCGGACGGCCTGACGCTGGCCATGATCGACCCGGTGGGCGGACGGGTCGCGGTGATGGACCTTCGCTAAGGCTCGGGTACCGCCGGCAACAATCGCGCGAAGGCGTTACGGCATGCAATGCGTCAGATCGGCCCACGAGCGCGGCGCAGTCGCACCGCCGCGGCGAGCAAGGCCGCGGCAGCATGGTCGCGCGGGAGGTTCGTACCGCCGTCGAAAGCGAGTATGTTAGTCCCCTCGTGAGGAGCATCCAGCTCTACGCGCTTCTGGCCGCTACCGCGGGCTGCGCGACATGCGCGGCGCCGGCGCCCCCCCGCGACTGGCCGGTGACAGGCGGCGACCCCGGCAACACCCGCTATTCACCGCTCACCCAGATCGATCGCCGCAACGTCGCGCGCCTGCGATTGGCGTGGACCTATCACTCGGGTGACGTCCCTCCAGACAGTCAATCCCAGATCCAGGCGACGCCGATCGTGGTGGACGGCGTTCTCTACACGACCACGCCCGCCCTCGCCGTGATCGCGCTCCGCGCCGAC
>DASQAM010000346.1:0-5572 GCA_035635735.1 Gemmatimonadales bacterium
CGTTGTCGTGCGGGACGAGGCGATCGCCTGGCATCCGGAGTCGGGGCAGCTGGTCCTGGATTTCGACGTGGCGACGCTGGCGCAGCGGGCGGCGCCGCTGGCGCGGCGGCGGGCGGCCGCAGCGCGCCGGGTCGAGGAGGACCTCGACGCCGAGCAGTGGTTCGCGCTGGGACTGGAGCTCGAGGTGAGTGAGGCCGACGAGGCGCGCGACGCGTACCGTCGCGCGCTCGAGCTGGATCCGCACCACGCCGACGCGCACGTCAACCTAGGTCGACTCCTTGTCGAGGCGGACCGGGCCGAGGAGGCCGAGACCCACTTTCGCGCCGCGGTGGCGGACCACCCCGGACATGCGACCGCGTGGTTCAACCTGGGGATCGCATTGGAAGATCGGCGGCGTCCCAACGACGCCGTCAAAGCGTACGAGCAAGCGATCGTGGCAGACCGGCGTCTGGCGGACGCGTACTTCAATCTGGCGCGGCTGTACGAGCAGGCGGGGAAGAAGGCCGCGGCCCTGCGGCACTTGTCGATCTATCGGAGACTAAACGTCGATGACCGCCAGTTCTGAGCCCCCGTTCGGCATCGTCCGGGTCGCCCCGTTCGCCGGATTCGTTCACCGGTTTGACGAGCTCATCGGCTCGTCGACCACCATGTCCATGTACTTCATCCATTCACGCCGCTGGCGGGAGAATCACGATGCCGCCATCAAGGCCTTCCTCGGCCGGGCCGGCACCACGCTCGAGGCGTTTCTCCCCGATCTCGAGAATCACGAGCTGATGTTCTCTCTCGGCAAGCACTTCGAGGACGGTCCGCTGATCCCTGCACTGGTCGCGGATGCCTACCGGTTTTTCGCGCGGCTGGCGAGAGATTACGGCAAGCCCGCTCAGGTGTGGCTGTTCGGCCGTTACCCGACCTACTCCTTCTACCAGTTCGATCAGCGCGCGGTGATTGCCCTGTATTCCAACACCGTCGCCAAGAAGGAGCTGCCGGCGTTCGAAATCACCGGGAATGGCGTTCTGGGTGCGTTCCTCGCGGCCGACATCGCCGACCTGAAGAAGGAGTGTCGCAAGCGGGCTCCGCAGGATCTGGAAGCCGTGATCGAAAACGCCGCGCCGTGACTCGCCCGAGTAACGACATCGCCCAGCGGCGACTCGCCACTCAACATCTCCTCACCCCCACCCTCACCGACCCGGCTGACGTCGTGCGCCGGCTCGGGGCGGTTCAGGCGCAGGACTACGGCAGCGCCAAATGGGGCGTCGGGACACGGACCCGGGGGGCCGTCGATGCCGTGGTCGAGCGCGCCGTGAACGAGGGATCGATTCTCCGTACCCATGTGCTGCGCCCCACCTGGCACTTCGTCACCCCGGCCGACATCCGCTGGATGCTGGCGCTGACCGCGCCGCGGATAAAGGCGGCGATGGCGTACTACGACCGCCAGCTGGAGCTCGACGCAGCGGTATTTCAGCGCAGTAACAGCGCGCTCTCGCGGGCGTTACGGGATGGGACTCAGCTGACGCGAGCGGAGCTGGCTCAGGTGTTTCGTGGCGCCCGCGTGGACGCGACGGGATCCGGGCGGCTCGGCCCGCTGCTGATGCGCGCGGAGCTCGAGGGGATCGTGTGCAGCGGAGCCCGGCGCGGCAAGCAAAGCACGTATGCGCTGCTCGACGAGCGAGCACCACCGGCTGCACCGCTCGGTCGCGACGAGGCCCTGCTCGACCTGACGGGGCGATACTTTGCGACGCGCGGGCCGGCCACGCGGCGGGATTTCGCGTGGTGGGCGGGTTTGACCGTGGCCGATGCGAGTAGAGGTGTGGAGATCGCCGGGCGGCGTCTCGAGCGTCAGGTTATCGGTGATGAGACCTACTGGCTCGAGCCGGCGGCGCGACCGCGGCGCAAGCGGTCACCCACCGCCCATTTGCTCCCCAACTACGACGAGTACTTCATCGGCTTCAAAGATCGCAGCGCGATCGGGGAGCGGCTGAGCTTGGCCGAGGACGCGATAGTGGGCGATGCCCTGAGGGCGCACGTCATCGTGGTCAACGGTCAGCTGGTGGGCGGGTGGAAGCGGACGCTGACGAAGGCCGCCCTGGTGGTCGAGGTGACGCTGCTCGTCAGCCTATCCAAGCCCGAACGGGACGCGGTGGATGGAGCCGCCCAAGGGCTGGGCGCCTTTCTCGAGCTCCCGGTGGAGGTACGCGGCCTGTAGCGCGTTAGCCTTACCGGCGGCCCGTTAACGCCGCTCTCGGCCGGTTTGAAGCCTGCGTCGATTTCCCTGTCCCCTCGCGGCGCCGCTTGCCCCGACCCCAGCGCTCGCGAGCACCGCCTGGAGCAACCCCGGAAACCGGGCTTCCACGTCCTCCGAGCGCAGCGACAGGATCCGGCACGTGCCCTCGGGACGGACCCGCACGAGTCCTGCCGTGCGCAAGCGCGCCAAGTGATAGCTGAGGTTCG
Source organism: Gemmatimonadales bacterium (assembly GCA_035635735.1). Taxonomy (GTDB): domain Bacteria; phylum Gemmatimonadota; class Gemmatimonadetes; order Gemmatimonadales; family GWC2-71-9; genus AG41. Next base: position 2,449 of record DASQAM010000346.1, read on the forward strand.
TCTTGGAAGCGTAGCCGTGGAACGCGGAACAACGGCATTCGCCCTCCTGCGAGAGCCGCTGCACGATCCCCCGCCGGATCGGGTCGCTCAGGGCCTCGAGCACGTCCGACAGGGCGATCTGGCTGGGTGCGGGGTGGCGCAGGGGCTTCGGCACTTGTGAAAGCTAGTCACGGCAGCTCGTTGTTCAAGACTCGTTGAACCTTTTGACCGCGTCCGGCGTTCCTTCATTTGTTCAATGATTATTGAACCACGACATACCCACGGAGGAGCACCATGACCGCTCATGCCACATCGCTCGAATCCCCGTCCGCCGCGCCCGCGCCGGTGGCCGGCCGCCTCGCCGGCAAGATTGCCCTGATCACCGGGGGTAATAGCGGCATCGGTCTCGCCACCGCGGACGAGTTCCTCAAGGCCGGTGCGAGCGTGGTAATTACCGGGCGTGATCCGAGCACGCTCCGGTCAGCGGGGTCGCAACTCGGCGAGCACGCGGGACCCGATCAGCTGGTCGCCGTTCGAGCGGACGTCACCATTCCTCAGCAACTCGACCAGGCCATGGACGAGATACGCGGACGGTTCGGCCGGCTCGATGTGTTGTTCGTGAATGCCGGCATTGGCGAGTTCGTTCCCGTGGCCGAGGTGACGGAACAGCACTTCGATCGCATCTTCGACACCAACGTCAAGGGCGCCTACTTTACGATCCAGAAGGCGTTGCCCCTCCTCGCGCCCGGCGCGTCCATCATCCTCAACAGCTCGATTGTGGGAATGATGGGCATGCCCGCCACGAGCGTCTATGCGGCGAGCAAGGCTGCGGTGCGGTCGTTCGCGCGCACGCTCTCGGCCGACCTCGTTGATCGCGGCATTCGCGTCAACGTGATCAGTCCAGGGCCCGTCACCACCCCGATCCTCGACCGCTTGGGTCTTACGCCGGAGGCGCGCGCGGAGTGGGACGCACGCGTGCGACAGAGTGTACCGCTCAAGCGCTTCGGCGATCCGCACGAGATCGCGCACGCAGCCGTATTTCTGGCGTCCGATGAATCGACGTTCTTCGTCGGCGCCGAGCTGGTCGCCGACGGCGGGCTGAGCCAACTGTAGTGAGCGCGCACGATCGGTGTGGGTCGGAGAACGCGAAAACGGCGAGCCACTCGGCTCGCCGTTTGACGCTTCATCTCTGCAAGGGACCGGATCAGGAGACCAGCGTCGCGAACTGCTGCGCCAGCTTGGGACCGATCCCCGACTCCTCGTGCTTGAAGAAGATGAACGCGTCGCCCCACCCCTTCCCCAAGTCCTTCACGGTCGTGGCCCACTGCTCGAGATCCTGCGTCTTGTAGCCTTCGTCGCGCAGCCGCATGTAGCCGAAGTCGGCGGTCGTCACCAACGGGGTATGCCCTGCTTCCGTGTCCGCGACGCACAACGCGGCGTTCCCGACCCGCAGCGCCTCGTACACGTCGTCCGTGAACCACGATTCGTGGCGGAACTCCCACGCGCACCGCAGGTCCGCCGGGAACTGCGTGAGCAGATCGTTCAGGCGGTCCACGTCCTTCTTGAAATTGGGTGGAAGCTGAAACAAGATCGGCCCGAGCTTAGGGCCGAGTTTGCGCGCGGTCTCGAGGAAGTAACGCAGCGGGTCGTCCACATCGCGCAGCCGGTTGATGTGCGTGATGCGCTGCGGCGCCTTAAGGACGAAGGTGAACGCGGCGGGGCTGGCGGCGTCCCAGCCGGCCACCGTCTTCGCGTTCGGCATCCGGTAAAACGTGTAGTTGATCTCCACGGTGGTGAGCCGCTGGGCGTAGTACTCGAGCATCTTCGACTCGGGCGTCTTGGCCGGATAAAACGGTCCTTTCCACTCGGGGAAGTTGTAGCCCGACGTGCCGACGCGGACGTTCACGCCAGCCACACCGTCTTGATGTTCACGAACTCGCGCAGGCCGTACTGCGACAGCTCGCGCCCATAGCCGGAGCGCTTCACCCCACCGAACGGCAGCCGCGGATCGGATTTGACGAGCGCGTTGACGAACACGCTGCCAGCGTCGATCTCTCGGGCCACGCGCTCACCGCGCTTCACGTCCGCGGTCCAGACCGACGCGCCGAGTCCGTAGGGCGAAGCGTTCGCCAGGCGGATCGCGTCCGCTTCGTCTTTGGCGCGGATCACGGCCGCCACGGGGCCGAACGTCTCCTCGTCGAATGCGGGCATTCCGGGCTCCACCGCGACCAGCAGGGTGGGCGGATAGAAGGCTCCCGGGCCGGCGGGGAGCTCGCCCCCGAGAACCAGTCGGGCCCCCCGTTTCACCGACTCTTGCACCTGCCGGTGGAGATTGGCGCGTAAATCGAGCCGCGCCTGCGGCCCGACCTGCGTCGCGGGGTCGAGCGGATCGCCGACCTTCCGAGCGCGCATCTCGGTCGTGAACCGCTCGAGGAAGCGGTCGGCCACCCGCTCCACCACGATGAACCGTTTCGCAGCGATGCAACTTTGACCACTATTGATCAGACGCGCCTCGGCGGCGGTGCGCGCCGCTCGGTCCAGGTCGGCATCGTCGAGCACGATGAACGGATCGCTGCCGCCGAGCTCGAGCACCGTCTTTTTCAGGTGCCGCCCCGCCTGCTCTGCCACCTGGCTCCCCGCGCGGTCACTTCCCGTGAGCGTCACCGCGCGCACGCGCGCGTCGGCGATGACGCCGCCCGCGGCGGCATTCGAGAGGAACACCGCCCGGAACAGGCCGTCCGGCAATCCCGCATCCCGGAAGACGCTCTCGATCTCGAGCGCGCAGCGCGGCACGTTGGGCGCATGCTTCAGGATCCCGGCATTCCCCGCGACCAGGGCTGGCGCGGCAAAGCGGAACACTTGCCAGAAGGGAAAATTCCACGGCATGATCGCAAACACCGGACCCAGCGCTTCGAACCGGACGTAACTGCGCGAGGCTTCGGTCGGGTGGAGCTCATCAGCGAGGAAGGCTTCCCCATACTGCGCGTAGTAGTCGCACACCCAAGCGCACTTCTCGGCCTCTCCCACGCCTTGCGCCAGCGGCTTGCCCATCTCGAGCGCCATCGTGCGGGCATACGCATCCTTGCGCTCGCGGAGGAGACGCGCGACGGCACGCAGCCGGTCGCCACGCTCCGCCACCGGCCGG
>DASQAM010000347.1:0-2888 GCA_035635735.1 Gemmatimonadales bacterium
GACGCCTGGCCCTCGAATCGGAAGATCGAGCCGTAGACGTTGGGCTTATCGAGCAGGACGCACGCGTCGTTCACCAGGTACCGGGTCGGGAAGTTGTCCGTCCCGTCCGCCACGATGTCGAACTCGCGGATGATGTCGAGCGCGTTCTCCGACGTGAGCCGGGTCTCGAACGTCTCCACGCGCACGTTCGGGTTCAGGTCGTGGATCCGCGCGGTGGCGGACTTGAGCTTCGACACGCCGACGGTGGATGTGCCGTGCAGGATCTGGCGCTGCAGGTTGGTCTTGTCGACCACGTCGAAGTCCACGAGCCCCAGCGTCCCGACCCCCGCGGCGGCGAGGTAGAGCGCGGCGGGCGACCCGAGTCCTCCCGCCCCGACGAGCAGGACGCGCGCCGCCTTGAGCTTCTGCTGTCCCTCGACGCCCACATCGGGAAGGATGAGGTGGCGCGAGTAGCGCAGGATTTCTTCGTGCGACAGCTTGGGCAGTAGGGGCGTAGCATGCTGCGCCCCTACCTGCGTCGCCGTGCCTCCGGCAATGCTGGGGATGATGGACACCGTGTCGCCCGGCTTCACCGGCGTCTCGCGCAGGGCGAGCTGCCGGATATCCCGGTCGTTCACGTAGACGTTCACAAAGCTGCGCAACCGACCGTCCGTGGCAAAGAGGTGCGGCTTCAGCGCCGCGTGCTGGCCGGTGAGCCGATCGAGCAGCTCCCCCACACTGCCTGCCTCGAGCTCGACCGCGTCACGCCCGCCCACGAACGGGCGGAGCGGCGTCGGGATCAGAACCGTCACTGCCATACGACCTTCCGTTCCTCGCTGGTGATAGGCTCCTCGTCGAACGTCCCACGGTCGTGCGCCAGGACCCAGCTTTTCAACTCGCCTGCCCGCCCCTGACCCACCCCGACGATCACGTACGACAGCCAGGGCCAGGCGTGCTCACGGTCGAACGCAGACGGTGCCGGCGGGTGGTCGGGGTGCGAGTGATATACACCGATCACGTCGAGCCCGTCGCGGTCCAGTTTCTCCTGGGCGCGCCGGAACGATTCCGGATCGATGAGGTAGCGGTTGCGCGCCGAGTCGGTGCGCTGGTTCACGAGCGGGACGAGTTGGACGGCGACCTTGCGATCACCCTCCACCGCGCCGCCGATCAAGCCGCACGCTTCGGCGGGGTAGTCCGCCTCACCGTGCCGGCGGATCGCCGTGACTTGCCGAGCGTCGAGCACCAGGGTCATGGACGTCGCTCGCTGAGATAGCGGGTGCCCGAGTCGGGGGCGATCACCACGACGACGGGGTCGGACGCGTGGACGCTCGGACGAGCGGACAGCACCCGCTCCGCCGCCACGATCGCGGCCCCGGATGACCACCCTACGAACAATCCCGCCTGCTGCGCCAGCCGTCGCACTGCGTCCTCCGCATCCTCCGTGGTCACGAATTCCGTCCGAGTCGGGAGCGCCGGGTCGTAGATCCCTGGCACGATCGCCGTCGCCATGTGCTTCAGCCCCTCCAGCCCGTGGAACGGGCCGTCGGGTTGCACCGCGACCAGCTCGATGCCCGCGTTCAATTCCTTCAAACGGCGGCCGGTTCCCATGAGCGTGCCGGCCGTCCCGAGCCCTGCGACCAGATGCGTCACGCGGCCGCCCGACTGGCGCCAGATCTCCTCCGCAGTCGTCAGGTAATGGGCTCGGGCATTCGCCGGGTGGTTGTATTGATCGGCGTACCAATACTGCTCCGGTCGCGCCGCCGCGAGCTCACGAGCCGCGCGAATCGCACCGTCCGAGCCGTCGAGCGGGTCCGTAAAGATCACCTTCGCGCCGTAGGTCTCGAGCAGTGCCTTGCGCTCCGCGCTCGCGTTCGCCGGGACGCACACCGTGACCCCGATCCCGGCTGCGGCACCGAGCATCGCATAGGCGATGGCCGTGTTGCCGCTCGACGAATCGAGCACCCGCTTGGCCGGCAGCTCGCCGCGCGCGATCCCGTCCCGCAGGATGGAGAGCGCCGCGCGGTCCTTCACGGAGCCGCCCGGATTGAGCCACTCGGCCTTGAGCAGCAAGGTCGGTGAAGGACGGTGGAGGTTGGGGGAGGTTGTGACCGGGATGAGCGGCGTGTTGCCAACCAATCCCCACAGCGCGGGCTCCCGGCTCTCGACCGCTGCCGCCCTCTGCCGCCCAATGCCGCCCGCTGCCGCCGTCTTCACTCCGCTCCCTTCGCGATCGGCGCCCCGACCAGGTTGCCCCACTCCGTCCACGAGCCGTCGTAGTTGCGCACCTTTTTCACGCCCAGCAGATACTTGAGCGCGAACCACGTGTGGCTCGACCGTTCGCCGATCCGGCAGTAGGCGATCACTTCATCCTTGCCGTCGATCACCTTGGCACCCTTGTAGAGCTGCAGCAGCTCCTCGAACGGCTTGAACGTGCCGTCGGTCGCGACCGCTTTGCTCCACGGCACGTTCCTGGCGCCGGGGATATGCCCCGCACGCTGCGCCGTTTCCGTCATCCCGGGCGGGGCGATGATCTCGCCGACGAACTCGGGCGTGGATCGCACGTCCACGAGCTTGGTCTTCTTGCCCTTGAGCGCTTTCTCGATCTCGGGTCGCTTGGCCCGGATCGCGGCGTTCTGCTTCTTGGGCACCGGGTATTTCGTCGCGCGCACGGCGGCGCGCTCGGTGACGAACGGCCGCCCCTCGGCCACCCACTTCGCGCGGCCGCCGTTCATCAGTTTCGCAGTGGTGTGCCCATACAGTTGGAGCAGCCAGAAGGCGAACGCGGCGAACCAGTTGTTGTTGTCGCCGTACAGCACGACCGTCGTCTTGGGCGTGACTCCGGCGTCCGACAGGAGCTTCGCAAACGCCTTCTTGTCCGGGATGTCACGCCGCACCGGATCGTTCAGCTG
>DASQAM010000348.1:0-1511 GCA_035635735.1 Gemmatimonadales bacterium
TCGAGCGGTCGAGCGCCGGCCCGCTGCGCACGAATACGCGGACCAACCCCGGCGGCCCCCGCAGGGACGCGAAGTTCGGAAAGGCGTCGGTGCCCGCCCCCGCCGGGATCCGGAAGCCGCAGTTGAGCAGTCGGTACCAAATGCCGGACGTGATGCGGTGGTCCGAGTATCCCATCACCTCCATGTAATCGACCTTGCCGAGCGCCACGTCCACCGGCAGCTCGTAGGTGAGTCGCTCCGTCGTGTCGCTCGGGTCGGGCTGCGTGTCGAACGGGTGGACGTAGCCGAACAATGCGCCCTGCGCGTGCGCGAGGTCCGCCACGTCCGCGTTCATCGGGTACAGGCTCGCGGCCGCGGTGTTGGGATAGCCGACGTACTCGGGCAGCAGGTAGTGGTCGGTGAGGCCGAGCAACCCGGTGTGACCCCAGTAGCTGGTGTGATACTCCTGATCGTGCACCACCAGGAAACCCGGCGTCGAGGCGGGGTCCGGATCGGTACGGAAGTACGCGATGTCCGGGATCCGCTGCTCCTTGTTGACGATCAGATTCTCGACCACGTGCAGGTCCTCGGCGCGACCCTGGAAGGCGAGGTGCGTGGGGGTGTTGCGGTACGCGCCGCCGTAGTTCATGTGCACGTGGAGGTCGCCGCTCCACCAGCCCCGCGCGGGCAGGTTCGCGAGGCGCTCGAGCACCAGTCGTCTGGTCACCGTCCGTCCTGCTGGGACCGTCACGTCGGCGCGCGCCACACGGTGTTCGGGGCCGTGCCACACTTCCACCCGCACCGCCCCCGTGGGTACCGTCAGCTCGGCCGTCCCGGTGGTGTGGAAATAGCCGTACTCGAATCCGCGGTTGGTCCCGTCTTGGCGATCGAACGCTTCATCGGCGTGACGCCACGCGTCGTCCGGGGCATAGGCACGGCCGTCGACCCCGGTCACCGACAGGCGCGCGGGCAGTGGGCGGCCCGCGGCGTCCACCACGACGAGCCGCAGCCGGCCCACCGGATCGCGGTAGCGTCGCTCAGAGGCGACGACCTGTCGCCGGTGAGCGCCCGGCACGTCGATCACCCACAATGCGGTGTTGCCGCCCTCGTTCGAGATGTAGGCGATGTGCCCGGCGTCGCGGGACCAGCGTGGCGCGGTCGCATCGAACTCACCGTACGTCAATGGCAAGACGTCCCCGCCTTCGCTCGTCATCAGCCACAGCTGGTGCCACTGGCGACCCAAGTAAGAGCTGTACACGACGCGGCTGCCGTCGGGCGACCAGTCGGGGCGGGCCTTCCAGGTGGTCTCCTCATACCGCAGCTCCCGCATGGGGGCGCCGGGCGTCGCGGTCATGCGCCAAAATCCGCCGGTCCCGTGGATGTGCCCGCGGTTCGAGACGATGATCAGCTCCCGTCCGTCCGGGGACCAGGTGGGTGAGAGATAGTGATCCCACGCACTGTAGTAGTAGCGTGGCAGCCGGCTGTCGTTGTCCTCCGTGAGTCGTGTGACGGTCCCTTCCGCCGGCGCGCCG
>DASQAM010000349.1:0-5681 GCA_035635735.1 Gemmatimonadales bacterium
GCGCTCGGCGTGCACGTGCGGCTCAACGCCGGGCTCCGCGACGCCCACCTCCAGAACGATGAGCCGTCGCGCGCGACGCTCATCGAGCTGATCCGCACCACGCGGCCCCGCGTGGTGATTCTCCCGTTCCCGGTCGGGCGCCATCCCGACCACCGCATCGCGTCGGAGCTGGGACGCGATGCGTGCTACCTGGCCGGGCTCGCCAAGTATGGGGGCGCCGGGGGGGCCGGGGGGGGCGGGGGGGGCGCCGCGCACCGGCCGTTCAAAGTCCTCTACGCCCTCGCCTACCGCGAAGATCCGGTGAAGCCGTCGTTCGTCGTGGACATCTCCGATACCTTCGACACCAAGATGGCGGCCATCCGCTGCTACGCATCGCAGTTCGACGGTGCCAAGGCGGCGGGGGAGATCCATCCCACGGGACAGGACCTCTACGAGCTGATCCGCATCCAGTCGGCGCATTACGGCTCGCTGATTCGCTCGGCCTACGGCGAGCCGTTCTTCTGCCACGAGACCCTCGCGGTCGACGACGTGCTCCAGCTTGGCGTGCAATCCCTCTAGCTTCTAGATTTCCCTGCATGCCCAAGCGCCTGGTCTACCTCGACAACGCGGCCACCACACCGGTACGCCCGGAGGTGCTCGAGGCCATGCTGCCCTATCTGGGGCCGGATGCCTTCGGGAACCCATCCTCGCCTCATCGCTTCGGGCGCGCAGCGCGGGCCGGCGTAGAGGAGGCGAAGCGCAGGATCGCCGCGGCGCTCGACGCGGATCCGGGCCAGGTGATCTTCACGTCCGGCGGCACCGAGGCCGACAACCTGGCGGTGATCGGGTGCGCGCTGGCCGCGCGCGAGCGTGGGGGCCCGTTCCGCGTCGCGGTGTCGGCGATCGAGCACAAGGCCGTCCTGGCGGCGGCTCACGCGGTGGCTCGGCTCGGGGGCGAGGAGATCATCCTGCCGGTGAACGGTCAGGGGGAGGTTGTGGAGGACGCGCTGAACGAGGCGCTCGCGCGCGGCGTAGCGATGGTGAGCGTGATGTGGGTGAACAACGAGATCGGCGTAGTCCAGCCGGTCGCCCGGCTCGCGGCGCGATGTCGCGAGGCCGGCGTCCCGTTCCACGTCGACGGGGTGCAGGCCTTCGGCAAGATCCCTGTGTCGTTGTCCGACGTCCCATGCACCCTCTTCACCGTTTCCGGCCACAAGATCGGCGCGCCCAAGGGCATCGGCGCGCTGGTGGTGCGGGATCGCCACGTCATCGAAGCCATCATCCACGGCGGCGGCCAGCAGTTCGGAATCCGGCCGGGCACCGAGAACGTGCCGGGGATCGTGGGGCTCGGGGCAGCGGTGGAGCTTGCGGCGCGCGAGCAGGCGGCGTTCGCCGCCCGGGTGGCGGCCCTACGCGACGAGCTCGAGCACCGGCTGCTCGCCGTCGTGCCCGACGCGGTGATCAACGCCGCTCACGACCGGCGGGCCCCGCACGTGACGAGCGTGTCGATCCCCGGTACGGACAGCGAGGCGCTGCTGATGCACCTCGACCTCGCGGGCATCGCCTGCTCTTCCGGTTCCGCCTGCTCGACCGGCGCGGTCGAGCCATCGCACGTGCTGACGGCGATGGGCGTGCCGCGTGACCTGGGCGTTGCGGCGCTGCGGTTCTCGTTCGGCAAGGAGAACACGCTGGAGGATGTGGAGGCGGTCATCGCTGCCCTGCCGAAGATTGTCGAGAAAGTCCGGCACCTGTCCGCCGTTTTGCACCGGTGAGCGAGCGCGTTCTCGTCGCCATGTCCGGGGGAGTCGACAGCTCGGTCGCTGCGGCAATCCTGGTGGAGGAAGGGTACGACGTGGTCGGCGCCACCATGAAGCTGTTCTGCTACGGCGACTCCGTCCCCGACCGTCCGTGCTGCTCACTCGATTCGATCACCGACGCGCGACTCGTGGCGCACAAGCTCGGGATCCCGCACTACGTCCTGAATTTCGAGGACCGCTTCGGCCGCGACGTGATCGCCAACTTCGTCGCCGAGTACGCGGGCGGCCGCACACCCATCCCGTGCGTGCGCTGCAACTCGTTCACCAAGTTCCGTGACTTCCTCTACCACGCGGACGCGCTCGACTGCGCGTACGTGGCCACCGGTCATTACGCGATCGCGCGCGATGGCGCGCTGTTCCGCGGGCGCGATCCCCGGAAAGACCAGTCATACTTCCTCTGGGGCATCGACCGGACCGTGGTGGCGCGGATGTTGACGCCAGTCGGCGAGCTGACTAAGCCCGAGACGAGAGCCGTCGCCCGGAGGCTCGGTCTCGTGACCGCCGAGAAGGTCGAGTCGGTGGACATCTGCTTCGTCCCGGACGATGACTATGTGGGCGTGCTCGAGCGTCATCTCCCCGCCGACGCGCCGGCGCTCACGCCGGGACCGCTGGTGACGGCCGGGGGCGACGTGGTGGGGGAGCACGCAGGCTTCGCGCGCTATACCATCGGGCAGCGTCGCGGCCTCCCCGGTGGGTTCCACGAGCCTATGTACGTGGTCGCGATCCGTCCCGAGACGCGCGAAGTCGTGATCGGCGCGGGGGACGAGCTGTTCGGCCACACGGTGACGCTCGCGGAGCTCAACTGGCTCGCCGACCCGCTGGCGCCGGGGGATGCAGTTCTGGTACAGTGCCGCTACCGCGCCCCGGCCGTTCCCGGCCGGGTGCGGGAGCAGGCGGGCGGGGCGATCACCCTCGATCTGGCCCAGCCGGTGCGGGCCATCACGCCGGGGCAGTCGGGCGCCCTGTACGAAGCGGACGGCCGCCTGCTCGGCGGCGGCGTCATCGCCTGACTCGCGGCGCCGCAAGCCTCTCCTCTCTCCGCAGCCCCCCGAGACGGGACCGTGCGCCCCGTCACGGCCCCATCGCGGCGCCCCCGGATACGTTGCAATCTGTACCGGGTGCGCCCGCCCGGCAGCGAAGCGCCCTCACCTCGGAGGAGTCGCATGCGAGCACGTCACCCCATGTTCCTACGGTACGTCCCCGTCGCCGTCGCGCTGCTCGCTGCCGCTTGCGGCGACAACCCGCTCGTACCGAAGAAACCGGCCGACCCGCTCGCGACCGCCGCCAACGTCCAGGCGCTGGGCACGAGCTTCACCTCCCTGCCGTTTCAGAGCTTTTCGTTCGCCACGACGTATGTGCCGACTGCCGCGAGTCCGATGGCGGCCCTGCGACCGCTGCTGCGCGCCGCCCAGCCGACGCTCGTGACCCGCCGCGCCCTCTCGCTCGCCGAGAGCCGGCTCGCCGCCACGGCGCTGCGCGCTGCGCTCGTCCCACCGAGCGGTGCCATCGCCGCCTCGATCTTCCCGCCCGGGGTCGTTCTGGGCACGACATATACGTGGAACGCGACCACGTTCCAGTACGAGGCAAACGATCCGGCGGTGGTGCCCGGCGCGCCGTCGAACGGTGTGCGGTTCATCCTGTACGCGCTCGACCTGGGAGGCCAACCGATCGCGACACAGCCCATCGGGTACGCCGACCTCATGGACGAGAGCAGTGGCAATACCCAGACGCTGCACGTCCTCGTGGTGGGCACGACGACGGATCCGCCGGTCACCTATCTCGACTACGCTGTTAGTGTGACGCTGGGGGCCGGCACCGTCAGTGCAGCCGTGGTCGGCTTCATCACGGACGGGATCGAGCGGTTAGACTTCAACGCCGCCATCGGCGAAAGCACTGGCAGCGCCACCTTCGACATCCGGTTCGACGTGAATGCGGCGGACGCGCACGTCCGCCTGAGAATGACTCTCACGGCGCCCGACCTGAACACCTTGCGGCTCGGCATCAATTTCCGCCTGCAGTTCGGCTCGGAAGTCGTGACCGTGACGGGCACCCAGACCTTGAACCTGACTACGCTGAGCGAATCGGGAACCATCACGGTCCTGGTCGATGGCGGCATCTACGCCACGATCACGGAGACGATTGGCTCACTGAACATCGCGGGCGGTGGCGGTCAGGAGCTCACGGCAGACGATCTCACCGCCTTGCACGCAATCTTCGACGCGATCTCGACGACGTTCCTGCAATTCGACGCGTTGTTCGCCCCGGCGGGCTCCTTGGGCGCCTGACCGGGCCCCCCCGGGCCGACGTCCACTGGCCACACGAAACCCCCGCCGGGCCCTGGTCCGGCGGGGATTTTCGCCGTATATGGGGTGCTTGAAGATGCTCCACCGCATCCTCGCCGATTGCGTCGTGCTGGTGCACGCAGCGTTCGTCATGTTCGTGCTGCTGGGCGGGTTTCTCGCGTGGCGCTGGCGCTGGGTGGCCTGGGCGCATATCCCATCCGCGTTGTGGGGAATCGCCATCGAGTACGCCGGCTGGATCTGCCCGCTCACGCCACTCGAGAACGCGCTGCGCGCCCGCGCCGGGCTCGAAGGGTACGGCGGCGGATTCGTCGAGCATTATGTGATTCCGGCGCTCTATCCGGCGGGGCTCGCCCGACCCACGCAGGTGGTGCTGGGCACCCTCGTCCTTGTGGTGAACCTCGTCGCCTACGGTGTGCTACTCCGGCGGCTCAAGGGGACGTAGCCGCGATCGCGCGACGACGCTAGAATGACCCTCATGACCCGTCTCGTCCCCATTTTCGTTTTCGCCCTGCTCGCTGCGTGTTCCCCAGGCAATACGGCCAAGTCCGCCGCCGACCGCGACTCGCTCACCGAGCGCCAGCGGGATTCGATCCTCGCGAAGTCGCGGATCCCCGGCGCGAGCGCCGTGGGGAGCGCCATGCGAGCGGCGGATTCCACGAGCGCCCGGATTCGGGCCACCGACAGCGTCTCCCCGTGAGTCCTCACCCCCTGGGGGTGAGGATCACGCTGCTCGCCGCGTTCGCCGCGTGCGGGTCGTCGAACCCGTGCGGCTCGTCGGAGATGCACCTGCGCGCGCGCTTCTCCCAGCCCTACGTCGGCCACTGGGTAGTGGCGCGCGGCGACACCCTCACGCTGCCCGAGCTGGGCGACCGCTTCAAGCTCACCGATGTCATCCTCGATAGCGTGCGGGTCGCGGTCGGCCGCACATGCCACTTCAAGGGCGCCCTGGTATTCGCGGCGCCGCGCGCCGAAACGCTCGCCGTCACCTGGTACGGCTCCCCGGAGCAAGCGCTGATTTACGGCTGGCCGGCGGACCTGGGGCCGTTCGCGGGCGTCGGCGCGTCCCGCGTGGGGGATTCACTCGTCGGTGCGATCCTGTTCGACTCGCGGCTCGGCGTGCAGGTACGCCCCGGGGTAACGGCCCGGTTCGTGGCCGGCCGGGCGCGGCGGGAGACGCGCTAGTAGTTTCTAGCCATGAAAGGATTCCTCTTCCGCCTCGTGATCACGGGGCTCGGTTTGTGGGCGGCGGAGACCATCGTCCCCGGCGTGCACATCGACGGTTGGGGCAATCTCGTGGTCGCGGCGCTGCTCCTCGGCATCGTGAACGCCGTGATTCGCCCGATCATTCTCATCCTCACCCTGCCGCTCACGGTCCTGACGCTGGGGCTCTTCATCCTGGTCGTGAACGGGATCTCGGTCGCCTTGGTCGCCTGGCTCATGCCGGGGTTCTCGCTCGCCGGGCTGTGGGCCGCGATCCTCGCGTCCATCGTCGTAGGCCTGACGAGCTGGTTCGCTTCCGCGTTTGTCGGAGGCTCGGGCCGAATCGAGCGCTACCGCCGCATCGAAGTGACGGGCCGCCGGC
>DASQAM010000350.1:0-2605 GCA_035635735.1 Gemmatimonadales bacterium
CTGGCTCTCGCCCGAGTCCACGCCCGAGACCTTCAGCGCGAACTCGCTCGGATTCGTGGCGTAGAAGATCGCGCTCTCGTAGCTGACGGTCCCCTGCTGGTACCAGTACATCAGCGACTGGTCGAAGCTCTGCATGCCGTACTGGACCGACCCCTGCGCGATGAGGTCGGGGATGCTGAGCGACTTCGTGAGATCGCGCATGTTCTCCTGCACGGCCGCGGTATTGATCAGCACCTCGGACGCCGGCACTCGCCCCTTGCCGTCCTTGCGCGGGACCAGGCGGAGCGACACGATCGCCTGCAACGCGGTCGACAGGAGGTGGCGCACCTCGTCGTGCTGATGCGGCGGGAAGAACGAGATCACCCGATTGATCGTCTGCGTCGCATCCGTGGTGTGCAGCGTCGAGAACACCAGGTGCCCGGTGTCCGCCGCCTTCAGCGCGGTGTCGAGCGTCTCCATGTCGCGGATCTCGCCGATCAGGATCACATCGGGCGCCTGCCGCAACACGTGGCGCAAGGCCGCATTGAACGACAGCGTGTCGTTCCCCACCTCGCGCTGCGAGATGTTGGCCAGGTTGTCGCGGTGCAGGAACTCGATCGGATCCTCGATCGTAATGATGTTCACCCGCCGGTTCGTGTTGATGTGATTGATCATGGCCGCGAGCGCGGTCGACTTTCCCGACCCCGTCACGCCGGTGACCAGCACCAGCCCCCGCGGCCGCAGGCCGAGCTCCTCGAGCACCGTCGGCAGGTTCAGATCCCGGATCGTCTTGACTTCGTAGGGAATGGCCCGGAACGCGAACGCCACCGTCCCGCGCTGCTGGTACACGTTGGTCCGGAACCGCCCCACGCCCGGGACGCCGATCGCGAAGTCCGCCTCCTTGTGCTCGGCGAATTCCTTCACCTGACGGGGCGTCATGATCTGCTCGGCGAGCGACTTCAACTCCTCCGGCTTGAGGGGCGACGCATCGAGTGCCACCAGCTCGCCGTTCACCCGAATGGTCGCCGGCCGACCCACCTTGAGCAGCAGGTCCGACGCGTTGCGCTGGACCATGTGGGTGATGGCCGCCTTGAAGTTGAACGTCGCTTGTCCGGCTTGGGGTGCTTCAGCCATGGGGGTCCACCCGGAAGAGGAGCTGTCCGAACTCGACGGGCTGCGCGTTCTCCACCAGCACCTCCCGCACGACGCCCGCGACTTCGGACTCGATTTCGTTCATGATCTTCATCGCTTCGATGATGCAGACGACTTGGCCGGTCGCGACCCGGGTCCCGGCCTTGACGTAGGGCTCGGCGCCGGGCTCGGGGGCCGAGTAGAACGTCCCCACCATGGGAGACTTGATCTCCACCAGATGAGACGGAGGCGCCGCTGGGGGCGCCGGGGCCGGAGCGCCGGGCGCCGCCACCGGGGCGTGCGCCTGCGCCAGGGCCACGTGCTGCCCGCTCTCGTTGGTCGTGTGCCCGGCCTTGCTCACGCGCACCGACGACCAGGCCCCGAACAAACCCCGGCGGACCTCGATGGCGCCCAGCTCGGGCGCTTCCCTCAGGATCTTCACCAGTTGGGCGATGATGTCGAGGTTCATGGCTCCCAAAGTTACACGAGCTCCAACAGGTCCGTCAGCCCGTCGCTCAGGAGCTCCGGCCCTGCCGCAGCGAGATGAACGTCGTCTTCGATCCGCACCCCGCCGTCGCCTGCGAGATACACGCCCGGCTCGATGGTGACCACCGCGCCGACCGGGAGGAGATCGGGGTTGGTCTTCGAGAGTCGCGGCGATTCGTGCACCTCGAGCCCGAGCCCGTGACCGAGCGAATGGCCGAACGCCTCACCGAACCCCCGCGCCGCGATCGGATCGCGCGCCAGCGCGTCGGCATCCCGCCCGGTCATGCCGGCACGCACACCGACACGCGCGCGTTGCTGCGCTTCGCGGACCAATCCGTACAACACCCGTTGCCGCTCGGTTGCCCGCGCCCCCACCACCACGGTGCGCGTGATGTCCGCGCAGTACCCGTCCACCTGAGCCCCGAAGTCTAGCAGCAGCCACTCGCCGACCGCCACCGCTCGGCGACTCGAGCGCGCGTGCGGCAGCGCGCTGCGCGGTCCCGACGCCACGATGGTGGCGAAGGGATGGCCCTCGCTACCCAGTCGGCGCAGCGCTCCCTCGAGCACCCCCGCGATCGCCAGCTCGGTCATCCCGGGCCGCGCCTGCACGAGCGTCTGGCGCAACGCCTCGCCCGCGAGCTGCGCCGCGCTGCGGATGGCCGCGACCTCGCCTTCGTCCTTCGCCGCGCGCAGCCGCTCCACCAGCTCCGTGGTGGGCACCCAGCGCCACGCCTTCCCCGCCTGGGCAAACCGTTCCGCGTCGTGTACCGAGAGGGCGTGGGCCTCGTACCCCACCGTGCCGAGCGGCCCCAGGGTGGCGAGCTCCTTAAAGAACCGATCCCACACGCTGGTGCTGTCGACCTCGACCCGCGCCACCTCGCCGGCCTCCGCCTGCGCCTGCTCGTCGTAGCGGAAGTCCGTCACCAACAGCACATCGGCGCGTGTAACCGCGACGACCGCCGCCGAGCCCGAGAACCCCGTCAGGTAGCGGATGTTGGCGTGCGACGTG
>DASQAM010000351.1:0-7003 GCA_035635735.1 Gemmatimonadales bacterium
CCTGAGGATCCGCTCGCACGAATCCTGTTTCCACCGGAGCTCGTGATGCAACACCAACAGGACATCGGGCTCCGACCCGAGCAGCGTGCCGCCATCACCAAAGCGATCCAGGATTTCCAGAGCAAGGTGGTGGATCTGCAGTGGCGCATGCAGGAGCAATCGCAGCGACTCGCCACCCTCCTCGACAAGCCGGCGGTCGATCAAGCCGCGGCGCTGGCGCAGGTGGACGAGGTGCTCGGCGTCGAGCGGGAGGTGAAGCGCGCCCACATCGCGCTCCTGATCAACATCAAGAACACGCTCTCGGCCGACCAGCAGGCGAGGCTCGCGGCGGCGCGGGCGGCGGCGATGCGCTGAGCCGGGTGTCGTTCAGGGCGTGACGGTCGCGCTCCCAGTCGGCTCGCAGGCGGGCGCGCCTTCTTTGATCGCCGGCCTGGCGGGCGTCGAACCCATGAATACCGCGCATGTCTGCCCCACGGTGACGTTCGTGAGCGTGGCGGTCCAGCCGTCGCCGGTCAGCATGATCGTCGGCACGGGGTTCCCGGCGGACACGGTGTAAGCGCTTCCCAGGTCGGTCGCGTACTTCAAGTTCTGAGCGAAGTATGACTCTTGGAGCGTCACCAAGTTCCGCAAGTCCGACTTCATGGCGGCGACCTGCGCCCGCGTCTTGAGGCTCGTCAACTTCGGAAGCGCGATGGTCGCCAGGAGGCCGATGATCACGACCACCGTCAGCAGCTCGATGAGGGTGAACCCAGCGCGCCTCATGAGGGTCTGCTCTCCCGGAACCGGTCGCGCCAGCCGGGTGTTAGCATCGGCATGACATCTTCCCTGGGTGCCCAATCCGCCGGCGGGGCCGGCGTTGATACTCGTCCCGCCGCCAGGAGCGGCACGGTTCTCCTGGGGGGCGACTTGCCCGCCCACCGCCTCGGCTTCGGCGCTATGCGGCTCACCGGGAAGGGGATCTGGGGCGAACCATCCGACGTCCGCGAAGCGGTCACCGTGCTGCGCCGTGCCGTCGAGCTCGGGGTCAACCTGATCGATACCGCCGACTCTTACGGCCCGGAGGTGAGCGAGCGGCTCATCGCCGAAGCGCTCTACCCCTACCCGCAGGGGCTTGTGATCGCCACCAAGGCGGGCTTCGAGCGCCCCGGGCCCGACCAGTGGAAGGCGAACGGGCGACCGGAGCACCTCCGCGCGGCGTGCGAAGGCAGCCTGCGCCGCCTCAAGCTCGAGTGTATCGACCTCTACCAGTTGCACCGCATCGATCCCAAAGTGCCCTTGGACGACCAACTTGGCACTTTTAGGCGGCTTCAGGAAGAGGGGAAAATCCGCCACATGGGCCTGTCGGAAGTCTCGGTCGCCGAGATCGAGCGGGCGCGGCAGATCGTGCCGATCGTCTCGGTGCAGAACCGCTATAGTCCCGCCGACCGCCAGCACGAGGGCGTCCTGGACCACTGTGAGCGCGAGAAGATGGCTTTCCTGCCCTGGTACCCGCTCGGTGCCGGGGCGGCGCTGCGTTCGAGCAGCCCGCTAGCCCGGGTGGCGGCACGGCTGCACGCCACCCCCGCGCAGGTGGCGATCGCCTGGCTGCTTCGGCGGTCCCCGGTGATGCTCCCCATCCCGGGGACCTCGAGCGTGAAGCACCTGGAGGAGAACGTGGCCGCGGCGCTGCTTGAACTGCCGACGGACGACTTCGAAGCGATCGCGCGCGCGTCCTGAACGCGGTCTATCTGCTCACTGCCTCGTCCAAGTCGAGCGCATGTCCTCCGTCACCAGCCGGATGAGGGTGTTCACGAGCGGTCCGTACGCCTCCTTGGGATCCTTGGCGGAGAAGTCGAGCTGGCCGCCGATCAGCGCGACGTGACCGACCCGCTCGGTCGCCCAGGCGCTGGAGCGCCACAGCGTGGCCCCCGAACGAGTCGAGAGCAGTCGCACCGTGAGATCCACGCGCACGGTGGCCTCGAGATGCGGGGTCACGAGCCCCGCGAGTCCGCCGGTCCCCTTGGGATTCGTGACCTTGAGATGGCCCGCGAACACGGCACCCACCTCGCGCTGTTTGCCCAGCTCCTGGGCTGCGGCGATGCCGAGCTCCTTCTCACCTACGCGCTGCAGTAAGGAATCCTGGGTGCCGAGCTCGAGCACCTCGATACCGGGCTGCGCCGCCAGCATGTCCTCGGAGAACCGCTCGGTTGCGAACTCATGGAGCGAGCCCTTGGCGTTCTCCACCGTGAATGTGACGAGCCCGAGCCTCCCGTAAGGCTGCAGGTCGAGCCGCGGCGGCACGAGCACGCTGCGCCTGCCGCCTCCGCAGGCCGACGCGACCAGCAAGACTAGAACGGCGGATAGCCCGCCGGAGCGCATGCCCATCGTTCGCCTCAGGGGTTGGGGGACGGTCCACGGTAGGGGGGGAGGCGCAGCCGGTCAAGACGTAGATTGCCTTCCCTATGGAGATCGGCACGACCCTGTATGTCAAAGACCGCCGGCAGTGGCAGGCCTGGCTCGCCAAGCATCACAAGACGGCACCCGAGATCTGGTTGATTTATTACAAGAAACACAGCGGCAGGCCGCGTATCCCCCGACGTGGAAACACTTCCAGACGTTCCCTGAGTCTTACAAACGGATCCGGATCGGTTGGATCGAGGCGGCCAGACGCCGGCGGGATGGTGCAGTGACTCAGTTGACCTTGAGCACGGCCTCGATGAAGCTCAACGTCTTGGTCTCGACCCACTCCACCGACACGGCTTCGACCTTCATCGTGCCGATGCGGTCGGTGCTGCTGGTGACCGCCCGGCCCTTGGTCGGGGACGGCTTGATGTCCCGCGCCACCGCGATGCCGCGCCGGGGATCGCACTTGAACGTAAGCGTGGAGGCGAGCGCGGTCCCCGCGGGCGTGTGCGGCGTGAACATGAGCGCCACGGTGGGATACCCACCCGCGGTTGCAGTCTCATCTTCGATGGCGGCTTGGTGGCCGGCGTTCTTGAGGGCATCCATGAACCGGTCCAGCACCGAGCGCACAACCGTCCGGAGGCGATCCCCGCACGTCCGGCGGCGTCGCTCCCCTTCGTCGTGCGCCGGCTTCACGGCGACCTGCAACTTCGCGGTACGCTCGTCGTAGCTCTTCAGGAGCGAGCGCAGCTGCTCCATACTCTTGTCGGCCATGAGAAGATGATACGGCATCGGAGACCATGAGTCACGCCCTTCCCGCCCTGCTGCTCGGCATCTGCACCATTCTAGGGCTGCTCCTCGTCCCCCTCGGCCTACCCGGGCTGTGGGTGATGGTAGGCGGCATCGTCGGCTACGGCTGGTTCACAGGCTTCCGCTCGGTCGGCGTCGCCACCATCGGGGCCGTGTTGGGCCTCGCTTTCCTGGGTGAGATCGTCGAGTGGTGGCTGGGACTTCGGCTCACGCGGACGTTCGGAGGTTCGCGCCGGTCGGCGTGGGGCGCCCTCGTCGGCGGGATCGTCGGCGCCGTACTGGGCGTGCCCGTGCCGTTCGTCGGGAGCGTGATCGGCGCGTTCCTCGGCTCGTTCGCCGGCGCGGCGCTGTTCGAGTATTCGCTGTCCCGCACAACCGGGACTGCGGTGCGAGCGGGGTGGGGCGCCGTGGTGGGACGCGCGGCAGCCGCCGCGGCGAAGATCGCGCTGGGTATCGTGATCGCCGTAATCGGAGTGTTCGCCGCACTGCGCGGCTGACCCGGCGCGTCACCCGTGCCACGGGTCAGCTCTCACCTGCCGCGCGGCCGCTGCGCGGATTGCCCGCTACGGCGCACCAGCCCCAACCTGCTGCAAGAAATCCGCTGCAACCCAGTGGCACGAGCGCCCCACGTGCGCTTGCGGCGGAGGCGGTCCGCGTTTTGCCCAGCGAATCCGTGAATCCGAGCGTTCACGAAACCGAGATGGAGGAGCTATGATGCGCGTCGTCGGGCGGACTCTATTGGTGGCGGCGGCCGCGACGCAGCTGGTCGCCACCGCCTGTAACGACTCCCAGGGCCCTCAGCCCGATGCCGCGCTCCTCCCCCTGCCCCTGCCGGGCCTCGCGACGCTCGCCGTCTCCACCAGCACCTCAGGTTCCGATCTCGACCCCGACGGCTACACCGTCACGGTCGATGGCGGCCCCAGTCAGTCGATCGGCACGAACGGGGTTGCCACCTTCATCGGCCTTGCCGCTGGCGATCACACGGTGCTCCTCTCCGGGGTCGCGCAGAATTGCACGGTGAGCGGGTCGAACCCGCGCACTGTTTCACTGATCGCAGGGTTGGTGGGAGCTACCGGCTTCTCGGTAAGCTGCGTAGCGCAGCCGACCACGGGCGACCTGGCCGTCTCGACCAGCACAACGGGCTCGAACCTCGATCCCGACGGCTACACGCTGACGCTGGATGGCAGCACCACTCGCGCGATCCCGACGAACGGGAGCGTAACGTTCACCGGGCTCGGGGCAGGCAGCCACACGGTCGTGCTCTCGGGCGTCGCGGGGAACTGCACGGTGAGTGGCGGGACGTCGCGCACGATCGGTGTGCCTGCTGGCGGAACGGCCTCCACGTCATTTGCCGTGAGCTGCGTCGCGACGCCGCCTCCGACGGGCGACCTCACGGTGTCGACCAGTACGACCGGATCGAACGTCGATCCCGACGGGTACACGGTCACGCTGGACGGGAACACGAACCAGCCCGTTGCGACGAACGGCACCGTGACGTTCACCGGCATCTCGGCGGCCAGCCACACTGTCGTCCTGTCGGGCGTGGCGGGGAACTGCACGGTGAGCGGCGGGACGTCCCGCACGGTCAACGTGCCCGCGGGCGGGACCGCATCCACGTCATTCGCTGTGAGTTGCGTCGCGACGCCTCCACCGTCGGGTAACCTCGCCGTGTCGACCAGCACCACGGGGTCGAACGTGGATCCGGATGGGTACACGGTCACCGTCGACGGTGGCGCGAGTCAGCCGATCGGGACGAACGGCAGCGTGACGTTCACCGCGCTGCCAGCGGGCAACCACACCGTGGCCCTGTCGGGCGTGGCGGGGAACTGCTCGGTGAGCGGCGGAAATTCCCAGACGGTGAATGTGCCAGCGGGCGGCACGGCTTCGACCTCGTTCGCGGTGAGCTGCGCGTCGGTGAGCGGGGACGGCTCCTTGACGGTGACGACGAGCACCACCGGATCGGATCTCGATCCCGACGGCTATACGGTGACGGTGGACGGCGGCGCGGCGAGCCAGCCGATTGCGACGAACGGCAGTGTGTCCTTTACCGGACCGGCGGGCGATCACCAGGTCGCGCTGTCTGGGGTGGCCGCGAACTGCACCGTCGGCGGGGCGAACCCGCGCATGGTCAGTGTGCCCGCCGGCGGGACGGCCACGACCACCTTCTCGGTGAGCTGCGCGGGGGCGCCCCCCCCGCCCCCGCCAGCCGGCCGTGTGACCGGCCAGGGTCAGGTCGGCACTGCGCCTGCGCAACCGGGAAACGACGCCGTGACTTTCAACTTCGATGTGCGGGCCGACCTGACGGGACGCTTCACCGGCACCGACTACGCCGACCTACATCCGGGCGGCGTGCCGGCGACGCTGACGACCGATCCGGCGTCCGACCCGGCGACGTCGTTCACGGCGTTCCGGACCAGCTCGGGCGTCTGCAGCGACCCGAGTCGCGGGGTCGAGTGGGACGGGGTCGGGCGTGAGGATACGGGTGGGTTGGTGAGCTACACGATCGCCGTGTGCGACAACGGGCCGGCGAACAGCGGCGCGGACTTCTTCAGCGTCTTCATCCCGTCCGAGGGGTTCCGCCGCTCGGGTCAGGTCGCGAGCGGCGATATCGTCAAGTTCTGACCGCCGCGAACGGCACCAGCTTTCGCGCCCGCTCGTCCCACAGGGTGAGGCGGACGCATCGCAAGCTTTCCCAGAGCGTCAGCGTCGGGACCTGGCGCAGCTCGGCATGGTCGTCCAGCGCCTGCTGGAGGCGATAGTTGGGGATCCGGGGATGCAGGTGGTGAATGTGGTGTAGCCCGATATTCCCGGTAGCCCACTGGAGCAGTTTGGGGAGGCGGTAGTACGAGCTCCCCTGCAGCGCCGCCGCGTCGTAGGCCCAGCGCTCGTCGTGCTCCCAGTACGTCGGCTCGAACTGGTGCTGGACGTAGAACAGCCACACGCCGAGCGACGTGGACAAGAGCGTCACGGGGAGCTGCACCAGCGCGAACTCCCGGAACCCGACGAGCGTCCCCATCAGCGCAATCGCCGCGGCCAGACCGACGTCCGTCCAGAAAATGCTGCGCCGCTCGCGCGTCCACTCGCGCGGCACGATCGTCGGGATGCGGTGCCGCACGAAGAAGTGCAGCACGGCGCCCACGCCGAACAGCACCACCGGATGGCGGTACACGCGATACTTGAACTGCTCCCAGCGCGACCGGGCCAGGTACTCGTCCACCGTCAGCGTGTCGATGTCACCGAACCCACGGTGCTCGAGGTTGCCCGACGTGGCGTGGTGCAGCGCGTGGGTCTTCTTCCAGTAGTGGTACGGCGTGAGGGTGAGCACGCCGAGGATCGAGCCGACGATGTCCGCCGTGCGCGTCGACCGGAAGAACGCGGCGTGGCCGCAGTCGTGCTGAATAATGAACAGGCGGATCAGGAAGAAGGCGGCAGGCACGGCCAGGAGCAGGGTGAGCCAGTAGCCCACGCGGAGGCTCGCGTACATGAGCGCCCACGCGCCGCCGAAGAGGGCCGCCGCGCTGGCGAGCTGCCACACGCTCCGCTTGAGCTCAGGACCCTTGTAGCGCGCCAGGCGCGCCGCCCATGCCGCTTCGTTCGCCATCGCCCTACCGGTTCAGGGGTGTCCCAGGCTAATGGAGCCGGGGAGGGAAGTCAAACCGCAGCCGACTCGCGCCCACGGGTTAGATTGATCACCCTGGGACCCCAAGGGGAGGTTGTCAATGGCACCGGTCACAATCGCGCGCTTTGTGCAGGAGCTGGAGAAGCTGAAACAGGTGTCGGACGCCGAGAAGCTCAAGCCGCAGGAGTACGA
>DASQAM010000352.1:0-2270 GCA_035635735.1 Gemmatimonadales bacterium
CGCTTTTCCACGCGGATGTTGTCGCGGAAGAAGACCTTGCCGTCCTCCGGCGAACGGTCCAGCAGCATCTGCAGCCACTGCGGGAAGTCGCGGATGATCGGGTAGAAGTTCACGAGGAAGTTCTGGATCCGGCCGTCGACCAGTTGGTTCTCGGACGCGTCCACAATCACGCGAGTGTCGAGGATAGCCTCGCGGCTCGGATCCAAAACGGCATCCAGGTCGGCCACCCATTTTGGGTGGGGGGTCACCTGTACGGACATCGGGTCTCCTCCCAGGGCGCTCGAGCTATGGAAAAAGGGGTCTCGCGCGGGCTCCAAATGTAGCGCCGCGGCTCATCTGCACAAGTTCATGCGGCCTTATAACTTGTGGCATCGCGACCCGGGTGGCTGTGAGCGTCATTACCGCAGGGCGCCCCTGACCCGTTGACACGATATATCGTCCAGCAATATCTTGGCGTTACATCGCACACGAGGAAGAAGGATGACTCGGCATTTCGGGTGGAACGCATTCGCCTTCGGCTTTGGACCCCGGGGCTTCTGGGGAGGCCCACGCGGAGGGGGCCGACGCCGCCAGTGGTTCGAATCGGGGGACATGAAGTACGTGATCCTCAAGCTCCTGAAGGACAAGCCGCGCCACGGCTACGAGGTGATGAAGGAGCTGGAAGACCAGATGCACGGCTGCTATTCGCCGTCGCCGGGGACGGTCTACCCGACCCTGCAGTGGCTCGAGGACGAGGGGCTCGTTGTCGCGAAGGAGGTCGAGGGAAAGAAGGTCTACGAGATCACAGACGCGGGGCGCAAGTTTCTCGACGAGCACCGCGACCTGGTGGACGACATCTTCGAGCGCGTGCGCGAGGCGGTGGACCGCACGCTCGGCGGCGCGATGGGCGACGTGAATCGCTCGCTGGGGCGGCTCGTGAAGGCGGTGTATCGCACCGGGTGGAAGGCGCGTGACGAGGCCACGCGGCAGCGCCTCGTAGCGATCCTCGACCGGGTGGTGAGTGAGGTGGAAGGCGTGGTGAGCTGATGAGCGGGGCCCGCGTGTAACCCTCGTCATCCCGCGCCCAGCTCCGCTTGATGCTCGATGACCCGTCCCACCAGTCCGTAGCGTCGCGCTTCTTCGGCGGTCAGCCAGAAGTTGCGCCGGGTGTCCTCCTCGATCCGCTCGAGGGGCTGTCCGGTCTGCTGCGCGAATTCGCGGTTCAACCGGTCGCGCATCTTGAGAATCTCGCGCGCCTCGATCTCGATGTCGCTGGCGGACCCGCCGGAGCCGCCCGCCGGTTGGTGCAGCAGGAAGCGCGTGTTCGGGAGGCAGTAGCGGTCTTCCCGGGGCACCGCGACGTAGATCAGGGCCGCGATGCTCGCCACCCAGCCCGTGCCGACCATGCGCACCCGTGGGCTCAGGAAGCGCACGAGGTCGTGAATCGTGTCCCCCGCTTCCACGTGGCCGCCCTGGGAGTTGATGAATACGGTGATCTCCTCGCTCGACTCCCCCGCCAGGGCGAGCAGCTGTGCCATCACGCCGGCGGCGACGCGCTGAGTGATCTCGCCGCTGATGATCACGGTGCGCGCGCGAAACAGCCGCTCCGCGATGAGGTTGTAGGGCGGCGCGACAGACGGCTCGAGCGGGCTCAACTCTTCCATCGGCTCTCCTGGGTTTGTGGGCATCCCTGGCATCGGATCGTCTACTTGGTGGCCCGCCGGCGCTGCCGGAGCTCCGCCAGCGCCCGCGCGACGTACACCCGCGTCATCTGCTTTCGCCATGACAGATCGAAGTCGGTGTTGTCCATCGGCTTCGCGGGGCGGTATGCCGCGTCCGCCGCGGCGGCAATTGCCTCGTCCGATAGGTCGGTTCCGGCGAGCGCCGCGCCGGCATCGGGGACTTCCTGCGGCCAGCTCGCGACCCCGCCGAGCACGATCCGCGCCTCGACCACCCGCTCCCCGCTCCCCGCTTCCTGCTCCCATTTAGTCCACGCCGCCACGCCGAGCACCGGGAAGTCGAACGACCCACGACGCCGCAGCTTGTGATACACCGCGTCCCAGCCATCGGGGGCAGGCAGTCGCACGGCGGCGAGGACCTCGTCCGGCTGCTTCGTAAGGTAATTGATGCCGTCGTTGTGATAGAACCGTGCCGCGGGCACGACACGCTCGCCGCCGGGGCCGACGAGCAGGTAATCCGCGCCCAAAGCCATCATCACCGGAGCCACATCGGACGAGTTGACGGCCCAACAGCGCGGGGACGAGGGCGCCACCCAGCAGATGTGTCCGTCT
>DASQAM010000353.1:0-3968 GCA_035635735.1 Gemmatimonadales bacterium
CCCACGCCGAGCTCGGGTGCATAGGTGTAGACGCGACGCGGCATGCCGAGAAGGCCGATCAAGTGCATCGGAAAGAACGCGAGGTTCATCCCGACGAGCTCCAGCCAGAAGTGCCACTTGCCCAGCGGCTCGTTCAACAGACGGCCCGTCATCTTCGGCCACCAATAGTAGATTCCGGCGAACAGGCCGAGCACCGTACCGCCGAACAGCACGTAGTGGAAGTGCGCCACCACGTAGTAGGTGTCCGTTTGCTGCAGATCCGCCGGCGGTGACGCGTGCGAGACGCCCGACAGACCACCGATGATGAACATCGCGATGAAGCCGACCGCGAAGTACAGCGCGGCCGTGCCGCGGATGTCCCCGCCCCATAGGGTCGCGATCCAGTTGAAGATCTTCACCCCGGTGGGGATCGCGATGAGCATCGTGGTTGCCGCGAACGCCGATTCGGCGATGGGACCGAGGCCCACTGCGAACATGTGATGGCTCCACACGCCCCAGCCCATGAACCCGATCAGTACGCCCGAATAGACGATGACGGTGTAGCCGAACAGGGGCTTGCGCGCGAACGTCGGCAACACCTCGGACACGATCCCCATGGCCGGCAGGATCAGGATGTACACTTCGGGGTGGCCGAAAATCCAGAAGAGGTGCTGCCACAAAAGGGGCGTCGCGCCGGCACTGGCCAGGAAGAAATGCGTGCCGAAGAGACGGTCGAACATCAGCAACAGGAGCACGACGGTGAGGACCGGGAACGCCGTAATGACAATGAACTGCGTGACGAGCGTCATCCACGCGAACACGGGCAGCCGCATCATCGTCATCCCGGGCGCCCGCAGGTTCAGGATGGTGACGATGAAGTTGAACCCCGCCGCGAGCGACGAGATCCCGAGAATCTGGACGCCGAGCTGGTAGAAATCGATATTCGGCCCGGGGGAAAACTGACGCTCGGTCAGATTCGCGTAGGCGAACCAGCCGGCGTCAGGCGCGACGCTCAGCATGCCGGCGTGGAACAGCGGCCCGACGAACCAGCTTGCGTTCAGGAGCAGCCCGCCGAGGAGGAACACCCAGTAGCTGAAGGCATTGAGCCGCGGAAACGCCACGTCCCGGGCGCCGATCTGGAGCGGGATGATGTAGTTGAAAAACGCCGACGACAGCGGCATCAGCGCGAGGAACAGCATCGTGGTGCCGTGCATGGTGAACAGCTGGTTAAACGTCTCGGCACTCACGAGGTGGCCGTTCGGCTGGGCGAGCTGCGCTCGGATCACCAGGGCCTCGAGCCCACCGATCAGGAAGAAGGCGAACGCGGTCCAGAAGTAGAGCAGCCCGATCCGTTTGTGATCGATCGTGGTGAGCCAGCTCTTGAGACCCGTGGCGTCGCTCATTTCAGGCTCCGGAGATAGGCTACGAGCGCCGCGATCTCGGCGTCGGTGAGCGGCGGCTGCATCCGGGGCATCAGGGACCCGGGCTTCAGGGCCGGGGCGTCGGCGATCCACCGCGCGAGGTGCGCTGAGTCGTTCGGGAACATGCCGGCGGCGATTGTGGTGTTGCTGCCGAAATGCGTGAGGTTCGGCCCCAGGACGCCGGGCGATACCCCCTGAATCGTGTGGCAGGCAAGGCAGGCGCTGCGCGAATAGACGGCCTTGCCGCCCTCGGCCGGGCTCGCCTGCGCCGGTGCTGCCGGCCCGCCCTGCTCGGTCTTCACCCACCTTCGGAAGGCGGCATCCGAATCGACGAGCACCCGAAGCCCCATGTTGGCGTGCGACACGCCGCAGAACTCGGCGCATTGACCGGAGTACTCGCCCACCGAGTCGGCGCGAAACGCGATCCGGGTCACGTGCCCTGGGGTCGCGTCTCGCTTACCGGCCAGCACGGGGACCCAGAACGAGTGAATCACGTCGGCCGAGGTGATCGACACTTGCACCGGCTCGCCGACCGGTACGTGCATCTCGTTCGCCGTCACGATCCCGAGGTTCGGATACTTGTACTCCCACCACCATTGGTGTCCGATCACCTCAACCTTGACTGCGTCGGGGGGCGCGTCGCCCGCCGTCGCGAGGATGGTGCGCATGGTGGGTACCGCGACGAGCACGAGGATCACCGCGGGTGCGAGCGTCCAGCCGATCTCAAGCGCGGTGTTCCCGCGCGCCGGCTTCGGGGCCGGACGTCCCTCCCGGTGGCGGAACCGGACGAGGGCGATGAGGAGGAGTGTCTCGACGAGTACGAACACGATCACGGCCCACCAGAAAATGTCGGTGAACAAGTGATCGATCGCGCGACCGAAGTCGGACCGTGGCCGCAGGGTCGACTGCGGAAAGGGACCGGCACACCCGGCGACGGCGAGGGCGGCAGTGGTCAGCCAGAGGCGGCCGCGCGTCATGGCGTCGAGGGCTCCAGGGTCACTCTTCCCCCTCGGCCGTACCGTCCCGGAACTCCTGGGCCAGTGGATGCCGGCGCCAGAGGATGAGGATTGTGAGAGTTGCTCCGACGACATTCCCCCCGAGGATCCTGGCCCAGGCGAGCCCGCCGAGGCCACCCTGCGACAGGATCGCCGTGAGCATCACGAACGCGAACTCGAGCAGGAAAAACGCGAAGGCCGCACCGACCATCAGGCTCGCCTCGCGCGCCGCCGCATGTACCACGCTGACGGCGACGATGCCGTATGTCAGACAGAAAACGAAGTGCAGCGTGGTGAAGCGCCCCACGCCCCCGAGGAGGGCAAACGTGTGGAACGGTTCGCCCACGACGGCGTCCACCAGCGCGATCCACGCCCAAATGACCGTACCCACAACGGCGCCAAGGATGACGCCCTCGCGGATAGAGCTGTGACCTCGAGGTGACATGCGCACCCTCCTAGGCGGCACGCGGGCTGGTGAGCGGTCGCGGGATGCACTGGATCAGCAGCCGCGGCTCGATCGCGCTCGAGGCAAGGCACCACCACGCCCCCAAGACGTGCAGGCGCCGGGCGTACACCTCTTCGGGCAGGGTCACGGTGATAACAGGGGACACGTCACCACCTCCTTCGAACTAGCTGGTGTGCAACGTTGCTCGGTGTTCTGAAAGGCAATCCATGGACCAACGAGCGAAGGGGGACCTTGCTGATGCCAACTGCCTATCGGTGAGCGGGATAGCCAAGCGGGCGGCCCAGCAGGAGCGCTGCCGTCGACCCCGAATCTGCGAGATCTCGCAGACACCACGAACGCTCGCGGTGATGTCACAAGACCTCGCTGAAGCCGAAGGTCAGGGCCGAGGTCCCGTCGCTACTTCGCGCGTAGTCTCCCCGGAAGTACGCTTCGACCTTTCGCGTGATCAGAAGTCGGAGGCCGACACCGCCGGACGTGCGCAGTGGGGAGTCTCGGAGGGCGCCCACCGAAGGCGCGACCGCGCCTGCCGCGGCGAACGCCACACCGCCGAGTCGCCAGAATAGCCCTTGTCGCCACTCGACCTGCGCGCGAGCGAGCACGCGATCACGCCAGCGGTTGTCCTCGTAGGCCCGCAGACCGTCGCCACCTAACCCAGGCAGGAGCTGGAACGGCACCGTGCCCCACGCTCCCTGGAGGACGCCCTGCATTGCGAGGACGGAGCGCGGCGTCACGGCGAGGTAGCGCCTTGCGTCGACCGTACCGATCCAAAAGCTGGTGCTGCTGCCGAACGCGCGGAGGTTGGCCGTCAGCTGAGCCAGCGCGAGCGCCCCACCGCGAGGGTAGTAGGTGCTGGTTCGGCTGTCGTGGGTGAGGCCCACCGAGAGGCCGACCTGCGTATACCCGCTGCTGCCGGGGAGCGTGTCGGGAGCGAGCAAGCCGCCTGGTGCTCGTGCCACGACCCGTTGCCGCGCGATCGTCAGTCCGAGCTGCACGTACTCGGCGGGTCGCAACACCTGTTGCATGGTCAGTTCGCCGGACCATGTGTGGCCGTCGACGAGCTCGAGCGCGGTGGGCGCGGTCCGCGGGCCGATCCCGTAGAACGGGGCG
>DASQAM010000354.1:0-2186 GCA_035635735.1 Gemmatimonadales bacterium
CGAGCTCCTCCAGAATGTCTCCGGGCGCGAGTGCCGGCTTCGCGCCCTGCTG
This sequence comes from Gemmatimonadales bacterium, assembly GCA_035635735.1. Taxonomy (GTDB): domain Bacteria; phylum Gemmatimonadota; class Gemmatimonadetes; order Gemmatimonadales; family GWC2-71-9; genus AG41. The sequence continues at coordinate 53 of DASQAM010000354.1, forward strand.
GATGAGTTTGTTGCAGCCGAGTGAGGTGGCGCTCGTGATCGGCCCGGGGACGGCGAGGACCGCGCGCCCCTGGTCGAGCGCACAGTCGGCGGTGATCAGCGCGCCCGATCCGGGCGCGGCTTCGATCACCACGGTCACCCCGGCGAGTCCGGAGATGAGGCGATTGCGTCTGGGAAACGCGCCAGCGTGGGGCCGCTCACCCGGCGGCAGCTCCGTGACGAGGCAGCCGTGGGCGACCATGCGCTCGTACAGGACGCGGTTCACGGCCGGGTAGATCACGCCGAATCCGTTTCCGAGGATCCCTACCGAGGCACCGCCCGAGTCCAAGGCGGCTGCATGCGCAATCGCGTCGATGCCCCGCGCCATGCCGCTCACCACGACCACGCCCGCGCCGGCCACACCGGCGGCGAGGAGGCGCGCCGCGGCGGCGCCGTAGGGCGAGTGGTCGCGGCTGCCCACGATCCCCGCCGAGGGACGGGCGAGCAGGGCCGTGTCACCCCAGGCGAAGAGCAGCGGGGGCGGATCGGGGACCTCGCTCAACAGCGGAGGAAACGCCGGGTCGTCGGGAAGCAGCATGGCGGCACCGAGCCGATCCAGCTGGTCGAGGATCTCATGACCCGGCTGCGGCGAGCTGGCGCGGATCGCGGTGGCGGCGGCGCGGCTGAATCCCGGGAGTGCCGCGAGGGCGCCGTGCGGAGCGCGCAAGGCCGCCGCCGCGGTCTCGAACGCCGCGACGAGAGTGCGCAGCCGCGCGGCCCCGATCCCCGGGACCTGCGCCAGCGCCAGATACGCTGCTACCTCGTCGCGACTCCGGCCCGCAGCGCCTGCCATAACGTCTCGAGCAGCTCCGGCACGCCCGCGCCCGTGACGGCGGAGATCGCGACGACCGGAGCCCCGCCCTGCGTTCGGATCGTCGGGATGGGGGATGCGGGATGCGTGAGGTCGGCCTTGGTGAGCACAACGATGTGTGGCTTTGCCGCGAGCTCGGGCGAGTAGGATGCGGCCTCCCGCAGCAGCAGCTCGTAGGTCGCCTGCGGGTCGGGGCTGTCCACCGGCACGAGCACCGCGATGAGGCGGGTGCGCTCCACGTGCTGCAGGAACCTGAGGCCTAGCCCCTTTCCCAGGTGCGCGCCCTCGATGATGCCGGGAATATCGGCGGCGACGAACGTCCGGTGGTCCGACAAGCCGACTACCCCGAGGTGCGGCTCGAGCGTGGTGAACGGGTAGTCCGCGATCTTCGGGCGAGCGGCGGAAATCACGGAGAGCAGCGTGCTCTTCCCCGCGTTCGGCTCGCCCAGGAGCCCGACGTCGGCTATCAGTTTCAGCACCAGCTCGAGCTGGCGCTCTTCCCCGTACTCACCCGGCTCCCACTCGCGCGGGCTGCGGTGCGTCGGGGTGGCGAAGCGCGCGTTGCCGCGGCCGCCGCGCCCGCCTTTCGCCACGAGCAGCGTGTCCCCGCCCGCGAGCGCTTCGCCGATCAACGCCCCCGTCGCGGCGTCGCGCACCTCGGTGCCGGGCGGGACCGGGAGGGAGAGATCGGCGCCGGACTTACCGGTCATGTTCTTGCCCTTGCCGTGCTGCCCGCGCTCCGCCTTCCACTGGGTGCGGTAGCGATAGTCGAGGAGCGTCGCGAGGTTCGAGTCGGCGCGCACGAACACGCTGCCGCCCGCTCCCCCGTCGCCACCGTCGGGACCGCCCTTGGGCACGAACTTTTCGCGGCGGAAGGAAGACGCCCCCGCACCCCCGGGGCCTCCGACAACGTGTAGAACAGCTCTGTCTATGAACATCCCCGCCCCTATTGCGGAGTGCGGAATGCGGAATGCGGAATCGAAGGGGGAGTTCGTCGCGCCGTCCCGATTGACGAGACGGCGATTGCGACGAGCTGCCCCGCCTCATCTCGCAATGAGCCTACCCGGTCGGCGTCAGCGAACCCTCGTGCCGCGACGAGATCGAGCCAGAACTGCGCCTCATCTGCCTCCTCCTCGACTATCCCCATTTTCGCAGCAAACTCCCTTCGTGACCTGGCTCGGCAGGCAGAGCGGTAGTTTGCTCCCACTGCGGTGCCAGCACGAAGGAGCTGATTGCCTATGACGTCGGCCGCTCGACCGCGAGGAAGGTCTTCGACTAACCGAAT
>DASQAM010000355.1:0-7732 GCA_035635735.1 Gemmatimonadales bacterium
GTTGTTCGGGATGGGAGTGAGCATTGCGGTGCTGCCGTGGGCCGGCAGCAGCTTGCTGATCTACGCCTGGACTGTCCCGCTCGCGTTCACCAACAGCCTGTTCGCACCCGCGGCGTCGGGCCTGGTGTCCGTGTACGCGGACCCTACGGAACAGGGCACGATCCTCGGGGCCGCGCAGGCGTTTGCCGCGCTGGGCCGCAGCTTCGGCCCACTCGCCGCTGGTCTGGCGTACGACGGGCTCGGCCAGCGAAGCACGTTCCTCCTTGCGGGAGGGGTGATGCTGCTGGGTGGACTGGTGGCGCTGTGGTTGCCGAAGAGTGAACCGGACCGAGTGGCCAGGGCGGAGGCTGTCAACACCTAGACGTACCTAGCCTGGCTGCTGTTTCGTGCTCCATATTCACCTCACCCCCAGCAGGAGCTGCATGCGCCCATGCGCGTGTACAAGACACCGGAGATCCGCAACGTGGCGGTTGTGGGCCACGGCGCGAGCGGAAAGACCTCCCTGGTCGACGCCCTCGCGTTCGTGGCCGGCACGAGCAAGCGCCACGGATCCGTGAAGGACGGTACCGCTCTCACCGATTACACCCCCGACGAAATCGAACGCAAGTATTCCATCAATCTCGCCATCGCGGTCGCCGAGTGGATGGACGCGAAGCTCAACCTGATCGACACGCCGGGCTATCTCGACTTCACGGGGGAGGCGCTCGCGGGCGTGTACGCTGCGGACGGGGCGGTCGTGGTCGTCTCCGCCACGGGCGGCGTGGAGGTGGGCACCGAAAAGGTGTGGGACTACTGCGAGAAGCGGGCGATCCCACGGCTGTTCTTCGTCTCGCTGATGGACAAGGAGCACGCCGACTTCGAGAAGGTCTACGGTCAGGTCAAAGAGCGGCTCACGCCCAAGGTGATCCCGGTGGAGATCCCCGTGGGCGAAGGCCCCGAGTTCCACGGGATCATCAACCTCTTCTCGAAGCAGTGCCACATGTACAAGAAGGGCACGAAGGCCGGCGAGTACGAGGAGGTGGACGTGCCACCCGAGTACCGGGACCGGTTTGAGCGCTACTCCAAGGAGCTGATCGAGCGCATCGCCGAAACGGACGATACGCTGCTCGAGCGCTACCTGGGCGGCGAGGAGATCGGGCGGGACGAGGCGATCGCGGCGATGAAGGCGGGCATGTCGAAAGGCGAGCTGTTCCCCTTGTTCTGCGGCGCCGCCGAGCTGACCTACGGCGCGCGCGCCCTGCTCTCGAAGCTCGTGGAGCTGATCCCGGCGCCGAACGAGCGGCCGCCGGTGGAAGCGCAGCGGTGGGGGAGCGCGGAACGGGTGACACTGAAGCCCGAGGACACCGGGCGGTTCGTGGCGCAGGTGTTCAAGACGATCTCCGAGCCGCACGTGGGCGACGTGACGTTTTTCCGAGTGTACTCGGGGACCGTCAAGAATGGGCAGGACGTCTACAACGCGCCGCGCGAGGCGGTCGAAAAGCTGAACCACCTCTGTGTGACGGTGGGGAAGGATCGGATCGAAATCCCCGAGCTGCACGCTGGGGACATCGGGATCGTGGCCAAACTGCGAGACACGCACACCAACGACACGCTCTCGACCAAGGACCACGCGATCGTGCTCTCCAAGATCCCCTTCCCCGAGCCCGTGATCACCGAGGCGATCGAGGTGAAGCAGCGCGGCGAAGAGGAAAAGCTCTCGAACGGGCTGCACAAGCTGCACGAGGAGGATCCGACGTTCCAGCACGAGTACTCGGGCGAGCTGGGACAGACACTGATCCGCGGGCTGGGAGAGCGCCACCTCGAGATCATCGTCGGCCGGCTGGCCCGCAAGTTCGGAGTCCACGCGGTGATCGGGAAGCCGAAGATCGCCTACCGCGAGACCTTCAAGGCGCGGGCGGAGGGGCAGGGGAAGCACAAAAAGCAGACGGGCGGCCGGGGCCAGTACGGCGACTGCTGGATCCGGATCGCGCCCCTGCCGCGGGGTTCGGGCTTCCAGTTCCTGGATGAGATCGTGGGCGGCGTCATCCCGCGGCAGTACATCCCGGCGGTGGAGCGGGGCATCCAGGAAGCTGCGGCGCGCGGTCCCGTGGCCGGCTATCCCGTCGTCGACTTCAAGGTGGAGCTGTACGACGGGTCCTATCACGACGTGGACTCGAACGAAATGTCGTTCAAGATGGCCGGCATCCTCGCGTTTCGAAACGTGAGCCCGAACTGCCGGCCGGTGCTGCTCGAGCCGATCCTGGAGCTCGAAGTGTCGACCCCGGACGACTACCAGGGCGCCGTGATGGGCGATCTGTCGTCGCGCCGGGGCCACATCCTCGGCACGGAGCCCGACGGCCGCCTGGTGAAGGTCAAGGCGCTGGTCCCCGAGGCCGAGCTGGACCGCTACGCCACGACGCTACACTCGATCACGCACGGGCGCGGCACCTACCGGTCGAAGTTCCACGTGTACCAGGAGGTCCCGCCGGACGCGGCGCAGAAGGTGGCGGAGGTGCGGAAAAAGGAGCTGGAGGAGGCGAAGGCGTAGCGGGGTAGAAAGGGACCCATGAAAACCAAACTGCTCTGCCTGCTCATTGCCGCCCTCGGCGCCGGATGCCTACGCGAGGACCGGACACCGCCCGCGTCGGACACATCTGCGGTGCGCGAGACGACCGCAACCCCAAGCCCCGCGACCCCCGCGCCGGCCGCGGCGCCCGCGGCCGCACCGGCTCCCGGCGCGACGAAGCTGGCCGTGGTGGAGGGGTTTCTCACGCCGGAATCCGTGCTGCACGACCCGGCGCAGGACATCTACTTCGTCTCGAACATCAACGGCGGTCCCACGACGAAGGACAACAACGGGTTCATCAGCCGGGTCCGGCCGGACGGGGCCGTCGAGAACCTCAAGTTCATCGAGGGCGGCCATGGTGGCGTGACGCTCAATGCCCCGAAGGGGCTGGCCATCCGGGGGGACACCTTGTGGGTAGCGGACATCGACATGGTCCGCTCATTCGACGCCAAGACCGGCGCGCCGAGGGACAGCGTCAGCCTGGCCGGCCTGGGCGCGGTGTTCCTGAACGACATCGCGATCGCGCAGACCGGCGCGCTCTACATCACCGACACCGGCATTCGGTTCGACGACGTCGGCAACATGCTGCACCCGGGGCCGGATCGGATCTTCCGGGTCGGTACGGACCGGCAGGTGACCGTCGCGGTGCGGGGCGACACACTCGGCCGGCCGAATGGGATCACGCTGGACTCGGTGGGCAAGCGCTTCATCGTCGTGCAATTCGGGGGGCGCTCGGTGCTGGCGTGGAAGCCGGGCGACAAGGCGCCGAGCGTCATCGCCAAGGGTCCGGGCGGGTTCGACGGCGTCGAGATGGCCGGGAGTCGGATGCTCGTCTCGAGCTGGAGCGACTCGACCGTGTCGAGCTACGAGACCGGACAGGAAGTGAAGGTGATTACCGGCGTGCCCAGCCCGGCCGACATCGGATACGATAGCAAGCGGAAGCGCGTGTTGATCCCGATCTTTACGGGGAATAGAGTGGAGATCTGGCAGCTGCCGTGAGCTGCGCTTACTCCCACTCCTCTTCTTTCACGTCCGCAAGAACGGATTCCAACGGGTTGAACTCGACCCGCGTGGGCTCCGCGGGAAGGTCCAGGGCCGCCTCGGTCAAAGGTCCGGTCACCTTGATCCGCACGTACGCGTACATCGTTTCGTCGGCGAACCCGATTTTGACCGGTACGGGCATGACGAAGTGCTCCGGTACGTCCTCTTGGCGTACACGCAGCCGCAGGGTGTAGTGCCCGCCCTGAGCGGGTTCGGCGCGCCACGAGAAGACATACTTGGGGATGGCGTTGCCCTGCACCCACTGGTCGAAGAACCAGCTCATGTCGGAACCCAGGTGCTGCTCGACGATTCTCTGGAAGTCCCGCGTTGAAGCCCGGCGGCCGCGATACTCGCTATAGAAGTCCTGCATCGTCCCGATGAAGACATCTTCGTTCATGGTACGGAGGTTGATCAGGAGATTGCGGAGCATCTGCAGCACCCAGGCACCCTTGTGATAAGTCATCAGGGTATAGTCCCGGAAGCTCAGCTGCTCGGCACGCCATCCGATCCCGATCGGCGGTGCGTCGTTGCGCCGCGAGCGGATCTCGCGTCGCCAGTGTTTCAAATGCCTGAAGAACTTCTCGTTGTCCTTGAGGATGAGCTGCATGTACCAGAGGCCGGAGAACTCCGCGAACCCTTCCGACAGCCAGACGTCCCGGTAGCTGGCCGGCTCGACGCCGATACCCCACCACTGGTGTGCCACCTCATGGGAGCGGAGGATCTCGTCGTAGCCGCTGTCGGTCATCGCCTGGAAGGTCCACACCGGCAAGTACATGAGCCCCGGGAAGGCCTGCCCGTACGAAAATGGGATCTCAGCCGCGTAGTACCGATCGAACAGCGGAGGACCGTACACGCGGGTGAAGAACGCGAGACTGTTCGCCACGTCCGCGCCTACCTCTTCCTCGGGTGAGCGGGTCGAGAGGAACCTCGAAAGGAACACGGACCCCTGGAACTGTTTTTCCACCGAGCGAAAGAACGTGTTGAGCTGCCGATGCGCCTCGCTGTTGGTGTGGACGGTCACCGGCGGAATGCGGGGATCGGCGACCTTGAAATCGTCGAGCTCACCCAGGCTGAAGCACACCTGGTCGGTGGGGCGTACCGTGGTCCAGTGCGACGTTACCACGTCGCCTTCCAGGCGCGAATCGAGCGGACGGCCAATGCTCGCGAAGCGGTACTTCTTCGGCGTGTGGAACGTCATGTCCACGTCCGCAGCCTGTTCCCCGTATCGCGGGAACCAGCTGTAGGACGACTTGACGAACAGCCACTGATCGAGCGCCGTGGCAGTCTGGACCTTGAGCCAGCCCGGCCACTGCCGCGTGATCTCTTCCACGATCGACGTGTACCCGATGAGGTCGCCATGATAGGCGACGCGTAGGGCGACTGTGTCTCCCGCGCGGGGTGCCGGATCGAACCGAACCCACAGGTCGGAGTTCTTCTTGGTGCGGTAGATGCTCACGGCCCTGCCCCGTTCCTCGCGCACCGAGTCCACGTCCAGCTCCGAGAACAGGCTGAACCGGGCCCAGCTCGCTCCGGGGCGTCTCGCAGTGAGCTGCGTCGTTGTCACCGCCGAGAATCCGAGCCCTTTGGCGATCGTCGCGTCGATCCGATAGGCGATGAGTTTGAACGCCTGCCCCCGCGTCGGGTCCGTCGTGGTGGTGTCCTTCAGGTCCTCCGTTCGCCGGAACTCAGCGACGGTCTGAACCTTCAGCCCCTCCCGGCCGCCACGCAGGAGCGAGACCTGCTCGTCGTCGTCCGGATCCACCATGAACATCAGATCATCGCCGTGCTCCCGCTTGACGTGGGCGTAGAAAAACCCGTTCGTGTCGCCGTTCAGCAAGGCGGTGATGAGCGTCGGTTGTACGACCCGGCGCCCGTCCACGAGGCGATCGATCGCGTCGCCGAGCACGCCGGTACCTTGGCTCGCCGCGGGAGCGGGGCCGAAGCTGAGCTGCCGCTCGAGCTCGGCCAGAGTGGAGTCGGTGAAGACAAAGGCGGCGGACGAGATCGGCGCGTCTACGACGGAGTCGCGAAGCACCCGCCGCACCTCGGCTCGTTCGATCGCAAGGGGCGGTAGGAACGAGACAGAGCCCCGTCCCACGAACACCGCGCCGATCGTCCGGCCCGCCACGGGCGTCGCGAGAAAGAGATTGCCGTCCTCGAGGCGGAACACGATGGCGTCGCGCCGCAGCGTGACATTCCGTACCGGCGCCACGCGTTCGCCCTGCGTCATGTGGCGAAGCCGATCGAAAACCGGCTCGTAGCTATCCGCCGCCCGAAGTCCGTCGGCGTACCGGGCTCGCGACGATGTCGCCTCCACTCCCTGTGCCTCGACCACGGCCGTGTTGCTCGCAAGCAACAGGGGCAGGGCGATCAGGATCGACGAATGTTGGGCCATGCGGCGCTCACCGATCTCGACCGCATGAACCATGCGGCGACTCAGCCCGCTTGGTAAGGACGTTTTTCCGGCGCAGAGGGGCGGAAATGTGACAAGGCCAATCTCGCGTGTGGCGTCCACGCCACACCGGTGCGCGGGCTACCCGACGAGAATCCTCTCCTCGATGCGGGGCTGCCGATACACGTACCGCTTCCCCGCATAGTTCCGGAGGACGACCGCCTCGTCGCTGATCGACTCCACGTACTCGGGGAGGAGCGGGATCTTCCCGCCGCCTCCCGGCGCGTCGATCACAAAATGGGGCACGGCGAGCCCCGAGGTCCACCCGCGCAGCGCTCGGATGATCTCGAGGCCCTTTTCGACCGTCGTGCGGAAATGCTCCGCCCCCGCTACCTGGTCGCACATGTAGATGTAGTATGGCCGCACCCGCGCGGCCAGCAGCTTCTGCATCAGCCGCTTCATTATCTCGGGATCATCGTTCACGCCCTTCAAGAGCACCGTTTGGCAGCCGAGCGGGACGCCCGCGTCGGCGAGACGGCCCAGTGCGGCCACAGCCGCGGGCGTGAGCTCGTCCGGATGATTGAAGTGCGTGTTGATGTAGAGCGGATGGTATTGCTTCAGTATCCCGCACAGCTCCGGCGTGATCCGCTCGGGGAGATGGCACGGCATCCGACTGCCGATCCGGATGACCTCGAGATGCGGAATGGCTCGCAGGCGCTTGCACAGCTCGTCGATGCGCCGGTCGGAAAGGAGCAGCGGGTCTCCGCCCGACATGATTACGTCGCGGATCTCGACGTGCTCCTCGAGGTAGCGGAACGCCGACTCGAGCTCGGCCATGGGGATCTTCTCGGGGTCGCCCACTTTCCGGCGGCGGGTGCAAAAGCGGCAATAGGCGGCGCATACCGGCGACACGAGGAACAGCGCGCGGTCGGGATAGCGGTGAGTGATGTTCGGCACCGGCGAGTTGGCGTCCTCGGCCAACGAGTCCACGAGGCCGTCGTGTACTTCGAGCTCCTGGAGGTCGGGCACGTACTGCCGCCAGATGGGGTCGCCCGGCGATTTGATGAGGTCCACCATCGCGGGGGAGATCCGAAACTCGAAATTCTCCGCCGCCTGTCGCAGCCGCTCGAGGTCGGGAAAGTGCTTCGCGCCGAACTTGGCGACGAGCGCTTCGAGCGAAGCGATGCTCTGCTTACGCAGTAGCTGTTGCCAGGACTCCATGCGTCAGATCCTTGAGATAGATCACCAGGTCGTCGCCGGGGGCGTAGTAGCCCGGGAGCCGGGCCGCCTGGGTGTAGCCGCGCCGCTCGTAGAAGGCGCGCGTGGGTGCGTAGTCGGCGCGCGACGACGTCTCGACGACGATCAGGCGTCCGGCGTCCGTCGTCAGTTTCTCCTCGACCGCCCGCAACAGTCGGGTGCCGACTCCCTCCCGCTGTCGGACCGGATCCACGACGATCCAGTAGAGATCGAAGGTGCCCGTGGTGCCCGGCGTCGGCCCCCAGCACGCATAGCCGACGAGCCGCTCATCGGCGTACGCGCCCAGGAAGCGGTAGTCGTCGTCGCCCGCGAGGGCGTCGTCGAGCAGCTCCACGGCGATGGCGACCTCGTCCGGCCGGAACAGGCCGGTGGCCGCCGTGAGCCGCTCAAGCGGTGCGCGTTGCGCGCGGTCGACGGGACGGAGCGAGCAGCTCACGCGCCGCCTTGGCACCCTGTGCCTCGCGGAGCGCGACCTCCGCGATCCGGCGCACCAGCTC
>DASQAM010000356.1:0-3026 GCA_035635735.1 Gemmatimonadales bacterium
ACCCCCGGGCGCCGAACAAGCAGGGCCTCAACATGTTCGCGTGGAACATGAAGTATCCCCCCGCTCGTGCTTTCTGGGGCATCAACAATGTCGGGACCGACGGGCCGATGGCGCTGCCCGGCCGCTATCAGGTGCGGGTCACCGTGGGTGGACGGTCCGCCACGCAGAGTTTCGCCCTCAAGCTCGATCCGCGGTCCAAGGTCACGCCGGCGGATCTGCAGGCGCAGTTCGCCTTCTTGAAGCAGCTGCGAGACACCGTCAACGCGGTGACCACCGCGATCATCACGATCCGCAACGTGCGCGCCCAGCTCAATGACGCCGTCGCGGCGGCGCCCGGTGCCGCGGACGCGGCGAAGACGCTCACCCAGAAGCTCAACGGCATCGAAGACGGCCTGTATCAGGTGCGGAGCCAGGCGGACGAAGACGGGCTGGTCTATCCCCCAGGCCCGACCGAGCGGCTCAGCTCGCTAATTTTCGTGGCCAGCACCACCGATGCACGGCCGACGGCGCAGATGTACGACGTATTCCGGCTGTTCGCGCCCCAGATTCAGGCGCGGCTCGCGGCGCTCGCTCAGACTTTGAAGACCGACCTGCCGGCCGTGAACGCAGCGCTCCGCGCGGCCAGTTCGCCGAGGATCGTGCCGCGGGCTGCTGAGTTACGGACGCCGGCACCGGATGGGCGGTGAGGTCCTCACCCCCTGTCCCCCTCTCCGCGTCGCGGAGAGGGGGAACGGCCTGGAGGTCCGGTGCGGTGTGTATCGCGTGCGTGCTGTTCGCCGCGGCCCTCGCGTCCGCCCAGCAGCCCGCGCCCGGTCGCTCGTTTCACGACCGCTACGCCGAGCTCGTCGCCAACCCGCGGCACGTGAGCGACAGTGCCCGGTTGGCGGAGCTGTTCCGGGTGAACTGGGAATACCTGATGACCGAGTATCCCGAGTTCGCCACCTATGTCGGGTACCCGGGCCAGAACGGTCGCTGGACCGACAACTCGCTCCCGGCTATCGAGCGGCGCAAGCGGGAGCTCGAGGAGCCGCTCGGCGTCGTCAAGGCGATCCGACGGGATCGCCTCTCATCCGCGGATCGGCTCAACTACGACCTGTTCCGGCGCGGGCTCGAGGAGCGGGTCGAAGGCAACCGCTTCAAGGACGAGTACCTCGCGGTCACCCAGCTTAGCGGGGTGCAGCAGGACGTGGGTCAGCTCCTGGCGCAGATGCCCACCACGAGCGTCCAGGACTACGACAACATCCTGGCGCGCTTGAACGGCGTTCCGGGGCTGGTCGACCAGGCCGTCGTGCTGCTCGGGAAGGGACTCGAGACCGGGATCACGCCGCCGCGCGTGACGCTGCGCGACGTGCCCGACCAGATCCGCGGGATCACGCCCGACGACCCGATGGCGAGCCCCCTGCTCCGGCCGTTCGCGGAGTTTCCCCCTGCGATCCCGGCGAGCGAGCGCGAACGGCTCACACGGGCGGCGCGCGACGCATACACGCAGCGCGTGGCACCGGCCTATCACAAACTGTATGACTACTTCGTGGGCACCTACGTCCCGAAGACGCGGGAGTCGATCGGGATGCGGGAGTTGCCCGACGGCGCGGCCTGGTACGCCTATCGCGTGCGGCAGTTCACCACCACCACGTTCTCGCCGGACCAGATTCACGCGCTCGGCCTGCGCGAGGTGAAACGCATCCGGGCGCTGATGGACAGCGTCATCGCGTCCACCGGATTCAAAGGGAGCTTCGCGGATTTCGCGCGGTTCCTCAGGACCGACCCGCAGTTCTTCTACGATGACTCGGCCAGTCTGGTGCGCGCCTACCGCGACATCGCGAAGCGCGCCGATCCGGGACTGATCAAGCTGTTCGGCAAGCTGCCGCGCCTGCCGTACGGCGTGACGACCATCCCGTCGTTCATGGCGAAGTCGCAGACCACGGCCTACTACCAGGGCGGCTCGCTTCAGGCGGGGCGCCCAGGCTATTTCTTCGTCAATACGTACGACCTGAAGTCACGCCCCAAGTGGGAGATGGAGGCGCTCAGCCTGCATGAGGCGGTGCCCGGCCACCACCTGCAGATCGCGCTGGCCCAGGAGCTCGACGCTCTGCCGGACTTCCGGCGGTACGGTGGCTACACGGCGTTCGTCGAAGGCTGGGGGCTCTACGCCGAAGGCCTCGGGCCGGAGCTCGGCATGTATCAGGACCCGTACTCCAAGTTCGGCCAGCTCACCTACGAGATGTGGCGCGCGGTCCGTCTCGTGCTCGACACCGGGCTCCATGCGATGGGGTGGACGCGCCAGCAAGCGATCGACTTCTTCAAGGACAACGCCCCCAAGGCGGAGCAGGACATCATCGTCGAGGTGGATCGCTACATCGTGAATCCCGGCCAGGCGCTCGCCTACAAGATCGGCCAGCTCAAGTTCCGCGAGCTGCGCGACTCCGCGGCCGCTGCCCTAGGGCCCCGGTTCGACATCCGCGCGTTCCACGACGAAGTGCTGCGGAACGGGGGCCTCCCCATGGATCTCCTGGAGCAAGACGTGCGGGAGTGGATCGGGAAGCAGCGTTAAGCCTCAGCGCGCCAGCCGCTGCGCCAGCTTGACGTGTTCGGGGTCGGGTGGCGGCTTGGGAATGAGCGCGCGCTCGAGCGGCAGCGCGGAAATCGCTCCCTTCACGAGCGCCGAATAGACGCCGGCCTTTCCGGCAATGAGGAGGTCCACGGCCGCCGCGGCGGTGCGGCTGGCCAGCAGTCGGTCGAACGCGCCCGGCCCGCCGCCGCGCTGCACGTGCCCGAGGATGGTGGCGCGGAGCTCGAAACCGATCCGTTCCCGGTGGTTCGTGACGTAGTTGGCCAGCGCCGTCGCGTTCCACTTCGCCCCTTCGGCCACGACCACCATGGCGTGCCGCTTGCCGCGGGCGTAGGCGTCCCGCAGGGCCGCGGCCACGGTGTCGGGGTCGCTTTCCACTTCGGGGATGACCACCACGTCCGCTCCCCCGGCGAGCCCTACCATCAACGCCAGATATCCGTGGGAGCGTCCCATCACC
>DASQAM010000357.1:0-1705 GCA_035635735.1 Gemmatimonadales bacterium
GCGAGGTAGACCGCTTCCGACCACCAGCCGCGGGACCGCTCGATCTCCGCGAGGGCGGCCTCGCGCGACAGCGCGGGCCGATACGGGCGGGCGGTACTGAGCGCGTCGAACACGTCCACGATCCCCACGATCTGCGCCGCGATCGGGATCTCGTCCCCCCGCAGGCGGTCGGGGTAACCCGTGCCGTCGTACCGCTCGTGATGCCAGCGGATGATCGGCTTCAAGTCCCACGGGAATTCGACCGCCGCTAGCAGCTCCAGACCCCAGATCGGGTGCATCTGCACCACGGCGAATTCGTCCCGCGTGAGCGGGCCGGGCTTGTTCAGTATTTCGTGCGGGACTCGCACCTTCCCCAGGTCGTGGAGGTAGGCACCGAGGCGGATCGTCGTCTGGCTGGTGTCGTCGAGCCCGAGGATCCGGGCGACCGCCATCGCATGCTGCGCCACGCGCTCGCAATGACCGAAGGTGTAGCTGTCCGTGGACTCGATCGACTGTCCCCACTCGCGCACCACCGCGAAGTAGGTGGTTTCCAGCTCGGACACCTTGCCGCCGACGTACACGAGGTCGACGCGTGCGTCGAGCCGGCGGAACAGGCGGTGCGCGGCGTTCAGCAGCGTGAGCGCCTCCTGGTTCCGCCCCATGGCCTGATACAGGAGCGCCAGCTCGCACGACGCCTCCGCTTCGTTCAACACCGAGCCGGCACTCACCGCCAACTCGATCGCCGAGCGCAGACGCGATTCGGCGAGCGCGGCGCGCCCGGTCTCGCGGTACACCATGCCGATGATGCGGTAGGCCTCGGACTTGTCGGTCCGAGCGTCGAGCTGGTCGAAGATGGCGAGAGCGGCCTCGGCGTTGCGTCGCGCCTCCTCGTAGTGCCCCCGCACGACGTACACCTCGGCGTGATTCACGAGACACTGCCCCTGCAGGTGCGCGTCGCCCGCCCGCTCGGCAATCTCGTAGCTCTGTTGGAAGTAGCCCTCGGCCCGGTCATACTGTCGCAGATCCGTATGCGCGATGCCCAGGTTGGCGTACGCGATCGCGCAGCCATGCTCGTCATTCGAGGCCTGGTACGCCTCGAGGGAGCCCCCGTAGTGCGCGACGGCCTCGTCCAGGTTCCCCTGGATGTTCGCCACGATGCCCAGGTTCTGCTCGACCCTGGCGCGGAGCTCGCGGCTCTGACCCCCTCGCTCCAGCGCCTGCAGGAAGTTCTTGCGGGCATCCTCGATCGCGCCGGTCTGCACATCCAGCCCGCCGAGCGTATTCAGCGCTTCCGCGGCGAGCAAGTCGTTGCCGGCGTCGCCGGCCACGCGGTAGCTCCTGCGGCACAGCTCACGCGCTTCGGCCGACTCGTTGCGGAGATGGCGTATCACCGCCAGCCGTCTCAACGCCTCCGCCAGCACCGTCCGCTCCCCGGTGCGGTCAGCCGTGGCGATCGCCGCTTCATAGCAGCGGATCGCCTCGGGAATACACGCGGCCCGCTCCTGGACACGCGCGTCGTGCAGCAGGTCCGCCGCGGGTCGCGCCGCCGCGCCTGTGCCCGCCTGTCCGGTCATCACCACGCGATCACGTAGCTCGAAAAGTGGTTGACCTTCCCCGTGACGTACTTGCTGAACAGGTTGTCGAGCGACAGCAGGTAATAGAGGATCTGCAGGCTGTTCGTCGTGTACGCGATCCGCTTGGGAAGCAGCTTCCCGAGCAGACTGCA
>DASQAM010000358.1:0-3370 GCA_035635735.1 Gemmatimonadales bacterium
GTCCGAGCTGATGATGCCGCAGCACGCGAACATCATGGGCAACGTGTTCGGGGGCGTAGTCCTGTCGCTCGTGGACCGCGTGGCCGCCGTGGCCGCGATCCGCCACGCGTCGAAGCCGTGCGTCACCGTGTCGGTCGACAAAGTTGACTTCAAGGAGCCGATCCACGTGGGTGAGCTCTTGACGGCGTACGCCCGCGTCAACTTCGCCGGCCGTACGTCCATGGAAGTGGGCGTCAAGATCATCGCCGAGAACGTGCTCACGGGCGGGCGGCGGCACACCAATTCCTGCTACGTGACCTACGTGGCGCTCGATGAGCAGGGCGTGCCGACACAGGTGCCGCCGATTGTGCCCGAGACGGCGGACGAGAAGCGGCGGTATGACCGGGCGTCGAAGCGGCGCGCGACGAGGGTGATGGACAGGAGATTCAATACGGGCGCCGGTGAGTAGGGTCGTCGCGGTTTTTGGTGGTGGAGGAGCGAAGACGCTAGCACATGCAGGGGCGTGGAAAGCCCTCCTCGAAGCCGGTCTCGGGCCCACTCACATCGTCGGCACCTCGATGGGCGCGGTGATGGGCGCGGCGTTCGCCGCGGGGTCGAGTTACGACCGGCTCGTCGAGATCGCGCTGTCACTCCACAGGAACGACTTCGCCGCCCTCGACGCCTGGGCGCTCGCGAAGGGCGTGTTCGCCCGCAGCACGTTGAAGCCCGAGCCGTTGAAGCGCACGATCGCGCGTCTCGTTCCCGCCACGCGCTTCTCCGACGTGCAGATCCCATTCACGGTCACGACGACGGACCTCGATTCGGGAGAGCAGGTGCTGTTCGGCGCGCTCGGCCAGGACGGGCCGCTGGTCGACGTCCTCTATGCCTCCTGCGCGCTGCCGCTCTATTTTCCGCCGCAGATCATCGGCGGGCGACGATTGGGTGAGGGCGGGTTGCGGGCGGTGCTGGGCCTCGACGCCGCGCGGCGCGTGCCGGCCGATCTCGTGGTGGCGGTGGACGTGGGCCCCGGGTTCGACGAGCCGCCGGCCACGAAACAGGCGGGCATCCCGCCGCTCGTGCGGGCGCACGGTGAGGCGATCCGCATCATGATGGCGGCGCAGACGGAGCGCGCCATCGCGGCGTGGCCGCAAGACGCGCCCCGGTTGGTGGTCGTGCGCGCCGTGGCCGAGCGGGAAGCGACATTCGCGGTGGACGGTGCCGAGCGCTACCTCGAGGCGGGGTACCAGAAGACCCGCGCGGCGCTCGCCTAGGCCGCCCGGTAGCGCGGCAGCGTGCGGCGCACCGCACCCGGCAGGAGGCGCAGCAGGGCGGTCTCCACCGCGGCTTCACGGGTTCGGTACCAGACGCCCGCCGCGATGATCGCGACCCCCAGCGCGGTCAGCGCCGCTGGGAAGAGCAACGAGTTCTTGAACACGTCGAACGCCAGGTGGCCGAGGTACGAGTACACGCCGATCGCCCCGAACACCATGAACGTCTTTCGTTGCAGGAGCACCGCCACGAGCATGAGTCCCAGGTTGACGAGGCAGTACCCAAAGCTCCCCACCCCGTCATCGGTGAGCGCGCCCCAGAACGCGACGAGACCGAACAGGTACAGCCAGAAGGCGTAGTCCTCGTCCGTACGGCGGTCGAGCAGGTAGGTCACGCCGAGCACGGTGGCGCCGAACAGCAGCGTGATCAACCGCTTTTGCTCGAATGCGACGTGGCCGGACCCCATGAGCAGGGCGGCCAGGTCGAGCGACAGAAACCACAAGGCGAAGGCGAGCGGGAAGGTGAGGAACGGGAACGGCCGCAGCTTCAGGGCCACGGCGGCCGCCACGATCGTGGCCGCCTCCATGACGACCCAGCTGCCGCTGATTAGGGGGTAATACTCTTGATAGCTCGTCCGCGTTTCCCGCGGCCACCATCCCAGCGCGTATTGGATCCCGAACACCGCGAGCGGCGTCATCCAAACCGCAAGGGTAAACAGCAGTCCGCCCGGCTGCCGGAGACCGGGCGTGCGCCACAGCGACTCCCCGGCCACGGTGAAGGCGACCGCGTATGCGACGGCGATGAGCGTGAGCACCCAGCCGCCGTAGCGTGCCCACGCCTCGTTCATGAACCACCCCAGCGCGGACATCACGACGAGCGCGCCGAGGTAATAGGCGGTGTGAGTGAGGTCGAAGCGGGGCCGCTCGGCGCCCGCGCCCTCGAAGTGGGCCGCGATGCGCTCGGCGGTGCCGGCGTCGATCACTCCGGCGGCGACCAGCTCTTGCAGCTCGCGTTGCGAGATTGGCATGGCAGCTCCCAACCAAGAGGTCGTGTGGGAGCGGAGACCGGACTGGCTCGCCGCTCCACACCTCGTTCCCCTCAGTTGTACTGTAGGCTGAGCCCGAAGTCCACAATGGCGTGCTGGATGCCTGGGATCACAATGGTCGAGCCATCCTTCAAGTCGCCGTCGTGGCCGAGAGCGCGCCGACGAGCGCCCAAAACGCTCGCGCGGTCATAGGCCCTCCTTTTCGGACCGGAGCTGCTCGAGCTGCCCGATCTTTTCCCATGAGGGGTCGGGGGTGCGCACCAGCACGACGAAGAGCGTACCATCTTCGAAAGTCGCGCCGGCGTGCGCCTGCGCGAGCTGCGCGCTGACCTGAGCAGGATTGACCTTGTACGCGCCGCCGGTGCCCAAATCCACGGCCAGGCCGATCAGCCCTCCGAACACGATGTTGCCCCACACCCAGCCGCTCGTGCTCCGAGTCGTGGTCAGCTCGAAGGGCTGATAGCCATCCATCTTCACGGCGATGACGTGTGTGGCCTTGCGCTTGAGCTTCGCGACGACGGGCGTCGTGCCGAGCACTGCATTGTCGACGGTCACCGTCGCTCCGCTCGGTGCGCTGGCGATGCTGATCTCCTGCGACTTGCCGTGCATGATGCTCGCGCAGGCGAGCACGGCGAGCGGCGCGGCCAGTGCGGCCACGGCCCAGAGCAACTTGGATGGACGCTTCATAACTCCCCCTGGGTGAAATGCCGCCGGAGCAACGGGCGCTCCGGTTGTGAGGGGGGAAGCCTAGAAGCGAAGGGTCAAGACCCGGTCAAGTCCCGTCCGGGCTGCTACATTACGCGCCATGCTCGCTCGCGAAATCATGATCCCCGAGCCGTTCGTCGCCGCCGCCGGCGCCACCAGCTCGGAGGTGGCCCTGTTGATGCGCGCCAAAGACATCTCGGTCGTGCCGGTGGTGGACAATCCCAAGGACCGGCGCTATCTGGGCACGATCTCCGACCGCGACATTGTCACGGGATGCGTGGCGGCGGGACACGACCCGAAGACGTGCAAGGTGCAGACACACGCGCGGCAGGATACGGAAGTGGTGACGCTGGATACGGAGTTGGAGGGGTA
>DASQAM010000359.1:0-2523 GCA_035635735.1 Gemmatimonadales bacterium
CGCCGGCATCCTGCTGATCGTGTGTATCACGGAGGGGATCCCGGTGCTGGACGTGACGCGCGTGCTGCCGTATCTGCACGAGCGCGGCGCGCGGTTGATCGGTCCCAACTGCCCCGGGCTCATCTCCCCCGGCAAGAGCAAGGTGGGGATCATCCCCGGCAACATCTGCCGGCCCGGCCGGGTGGGCGTGGTGTCGCGCAGCGGGACGCTCACCTACGAGATCGTGCATCAACTGTCCACGCAGGGGCTGGGTCAATCCACCTGCGTGGGAATCGGCGGAGACCCGCTCATCGGGACGAACTTCATCCACTGCCTCTCTGCCTTTCAGGCGGACGCCGAGACCGACGCGGTCGTGATGATCGGGGAGATCGGCGGTACCGACGAGCAGCAGGCCGCCGATTTCGTGCAGCAGGCGATGACGAAGCCCGTGGTCGGTTTCATCGCCGGGCAAACCGCGCCACCGGGTCGCCGCATGGGGCACGCCGGCGCGATCATCTCGGGGTCGAGCGGCACGGCGGCTGAGAAAATGGCGGCCTTCGCGCGGGCGGGGATCGCGGTCATGAAGCGCCCGGCGGATGTCGTACCGCTCCTGAAAGACGCGCTGTGAAGCTGCGCGACGTGCTCAAACCCGAGCACATCATCGTCCCGCTCCACGCCGCGACCGTCAAAGAGGCCACCGAGCGACTGGCCGAGCGCCTCATCGCCGCGGGCGCGGTAGCCGATCCCCAGCGCCTCAACGCCGTCATCCGGCACACCTGGCCCGAGGATATGGTGAGCGTCGGCGAGCACGCGTTTCTCCCCCACTTCCGCACGGAGGCGGTGCGCGGCCTCGTGACGGCGGTCGGCATCTCCGCCACCCCGATCCGTTGGGAACGAGACCCGCACCGGACGGCGCGGGTCGTGATCTTCATCGTGGCCCCGATCCGCGACGCCGCCCTGTACCTCCAGGTCGTGGGCGCGTTCGCCCGTACCCTGGCGCACCCCGACACGGTGCTCGGACTGCTCGCGGCGCGCAGCCCGGAACAGGTCGTCGCGCTCGCCGCGCTGGACGCGGTCGAGTTGCCGAGCCAGCTCACCGTGCGGGACGTCATGACCCCCCAGGCAATCACCGTCGGCCCGGAGCGGACGCTGGGCGATGTCGCCCGCCTCATGGTGGAGCACGACATCCGCGCGCTGCCGGTGGTGGACGACGCCGGGTCGCTCATCGGGATGATCACGCACCGTGAGCTGTTGCGTTTCCTGATCCCGCACTTCGTGCAACGCACCAAAACCGGAGAGTTTCACGCGCCCACGCGCTCCCAGCTGCAGCGCGGCTCGGCCAATCCGCAGCTCATCCCGGCGAAGGAGGCGATGGCTCGTTCCGTCCTCTGCCTGGCGGAGGACCAAACCCTCGCGGACGTCGCCAATTTGATGAGCTCCAAGGACCTGGACCGCTTCCCGGTTGTGCGGGAGGGGGTTGTGGTAGGATTCCTGACGCGCGCCGACGTCGTTCGCCGCCTCATCGCCCCTTAGCCCCTAGCCCCTTCACATGCTCACACTCGCCATCGTCAAGCCCGACGCGGTCAAGCGAGGCCTCGCGGGAAAGATCGTTGCGCACCTGGAGGCCGCCGGGTTCGCCGTCCGCGCCGCGCGCCTCGTCAAGCTCAGCAATGCGCAGGCCGAGGCCTTCTACGAGGTTCATCGGGAGCGTCCCTTTTACCGCTCCCTGGTGACCTTCATGACGTCGGGACCCGGGCTGGCGCTCGCCCTCGAGCGGGACGACGCCGTCGCGCGGCTGCGGGAGGTGATCGGCGCGACCGACCCCGCCGAAGCGAAGGCCGGCACGGTGCGCAAGCTCTACGCTGAGTCCAAGGAGCGGAATGCGATCCACGCCTCCGACTCCCCGGAGACCGCCGCCCGCGAGGTGGCGTTTTTCTTCCCGGAAGGCGAGCTGCGGGAGCTGTGGGGCAATCGGTAGCAGTTCGCTTGACGCAAGTCCCACAAGGGTTTAGCTTCGTTTGCTCATGTTACAGGTCGACCTGCGGGAGCTCGCCCGTGGTCCGGTCGAAACGCAGGGCCAGCTCGCAGGGAATGATCCCCTGTTCGAGGGCCTCGACGTCGTGCTGGCCGATCCGGTACACGTGGCAGGCCGTTTGCATGCCGCCGGCGAAGGGCGATTCTACTGGCGCGGCTCGCTCCACACCCACTTGGCCGGGCAGTGCCGGCGCTGTCTCGTGCCCGTCCCCGTGCCGGTCGTGGCGGAAATCGATGCGCTGTTCTCCGCCGACCCGGACGCCCTGGAGGACCCGAGCTCGTATCCTCTGGCGCCTGATGCGATCGAGATAGACCTCCGCCCCGCGGTGCGGGAGGAGCTGCTGCTCGCCGTGCCCCGGTGGGTGGTCTGCCGGGACGACTGCCGCGGGCTGTGCCCGCGCTGTGGGAACGACCTGAACGCAGGCCCGTGTGGGTGCCCACCGGCCGTGGACCAGCGCTGGAAGGGGCTGGCCGCTCTCAAGGACAAGCTCCGCGACTGAAAAGGACGAT
>DASQAM010000360.1:0-6860 GCA_035635735.1 Gemmatimonadales bacterium
GTGGCTCGTCATACCGCCACGTGCGGTGAGCACCGCCTGCGCCGCCACGATCCCGTGGAAATCCTCGGGGGAGGTCTCTGGCCGGATGAGGATGACTTTGCGGCCCTCATGGGCCAACGCCTCCGCCTCGTCCGCGTCGAACACCGCCTCGCCGGTCGCCGCCCCGGGCGAGGCCGGGAGACCCTTCGCCACCAGGGTGACGGACGCCCGCGGGTCGACCATCGGATGGAACAGCTGATCCAGGTCCTGGGGCGGCACGCGTTGCACCGCCTCGCCCGGTGTGATGAGCCCCTCCTCCACCATTTCCACGGCACTCCGCACCGCCGCGAGCCCGGCACGCTGAGCGCGGCGCGTCTGTAGCAGATACAGCTTGCCGTGCTCGAAGGTGAACTCGATGTCCTGCACGTCCCGGAAGTGGCGCTCGAGCTTCTCCGCGACGCGCTCGAGCTCGCGGTACACCTTGGCGAGCTTGCCGCGCTTGAGCTTCGCGATCGACTCGGGGGTGCGAGCCCCCGAGACGACGTCCTCGCCCTGCGCGTTCGTGAGCATGTCGCCATTCAGCACGGCTTCCCCGGTGCTGCAGTCGCGCGTGAAGGCGACTCCAGTCCCGGAATCGTCCCCCATGTTGCCGTAGACCATGGCGACCACGTTCACCGCGGTCCCCAGATCATCGGGGATGCCGTGCACTCGCCGGTAATCCACGGCCCGGCGCGTGCGCCAGCTCTTGAAGACCGCCGCGATGGCCCCCCACAGCTGGACCGTCGGATCTTCGGGGAAGGGAAGTCCGGTTTTCGACTGGATGATGGACTTGAACTCGCGCGCCAGGGCTTTCAGATCGTCGGCGGGGAGGTCGATGTCCCGCTGCGCCCTGCGGCGACGCTTGAACTCGTCCAGCACCTCCGTGAACGGCTCCTTGCCGAGATCGAACACCACGTCGCCGTACATCTGGACGAAGCGCCGGTAGGAATCGTAGGCGAACTGCGGGTTCTTCGAGCCCGTGATGAGGCCCTGCACGGTCTCGTCGTTCAGGCCCAGGTTGAGAATAGTCTCCATCATGCCCGGCATCGATACCGCGGCGCCCGAGCGCACCGAGACGAGCAGAGGATTGCCCGCGTCCCCGAACCGCTTCTTGGACGCCCGCTCCAGCTGCTTCAGCTGGCGATCGACTTCTTCACGGAGATCGTCGGGGAAGGTGCCGTGTTCGAGGTAGGCGATGCAGAGCTTGGCGGAGATGGTGAACCCGGGAGGGACAGGAAGGCCCAGGTTCGCCATTTCGGCGAGGCCGGCCCCCTTGCCACCCAGGATGTCGCGCATCGCCGCGGAGCCGTCGGCGCGGCCGTCGCCGAAGGAATACACCCACCGCTCGAGCGCGGGCACGGCGGATCAACTGGGGATGGCGGCGAGGAGCGGGGCGGCGTTGCGGGCCCGCTCGAGATCCTCGGGGATATCCGTCGGGTAATCGCCCGAGAAGCAGGCGTGACAGAAGTCGGCCGGATCGCCGCCGGCGGCCCCCAGCATGCCGTCCAGCGAGAGATAGCCGAGCGAGTCCACGCCGAGGTGATCGCGGATCTGTTCGACGCTGTTGCTCGCCCCAATCAGTTCATTCCTGCTGGGCGTGTCGATCCCGTAATAGCACGGCCCGGTGATGGGCGGAGATGCGACGCGGAAATGCACCTCGGCCGCACCCGCGTGGCGGATCAACTGAACCAGCGCCCGGCTGGTCGTGCCGCGGACGATCGAGTCGTCCACCACCACGACCTTCTTCCCCTGAAGCACTTCCCGGACAGGATTGAACTTGATCTTGACCTTCGCCATGCGGCCGGCCTGGGCGGGATGGATGAACGTGCGGCCGACGTAGTGATTGCGGATGAGCGCGTGCTCGAGCTTGACTCCCGACTCCTCGGAGAACCCGAGCGCCATCGCGTTGGAGGAGTCCGGCACCGAGAACACGCAGTCCGCGCCCGGCGCCGGATGCTCGCGGGCGAGCTGGTGCCCCAGCGCCCGGCGTACGCGGTCCACCGAGCGATGGAACACCGTGCTGTCGGGGCGCGAAAAGTACACCAGCTCGAACACGCAGCGGCGCCGCGGCTGCGCCGGCAGGCGGGGTAGCTGATCCACCTCCTCACCCTGGATGCGCACGAAGTCTCCGGGCTCGAGCTCCCGCACCAGCGTCGCGCCGGTGATGTCGAGCGCGCACGTTTCGGACGCCACCACCCAGCCCCGCCCCAGGCGACCGAGCACCAGCGGGCGAAAGCCGCGCGGATCGACGATGGCGTACAGGGTACGGCCGACGGTAATGAGGAGCGAGTAGGCGCCCTCCACCCGCTCGAGCGCATCCAGCAGCTGGTCTTCCGGCTCCCGCGCCTCGGAGCGGGCGATGAGGTGCACCAGCACCTCGCTGTCCGAGGAGCTTTGGAACAGCGAGCCCTTGGCGACCAGGTCGGACCGCAGTTGGACCGCGTTCGTGAGGTTTCCGTTGTGCGCGAGCGCCAGGGGCCCTTCGCGGTAGCGGGCGAGCATCGGTTGAGCGTTGGCGAGGACGGAGGTGCCGGCGGTCGAGTAGCGGGTGTGGCCGATCGCGACGTCGCCCGGCAGATCGCTCAGGACTCGCTCATTGAAGATGTCCGAGACGAGCCCCATGCCGCGATGGGATCGGGCCACGCCTTCCCCATCCACGGCCACCATCCCCCCGGACTCCTGCCCCCGATGCTGCAGGCTGTAGAGACCGAGGTAGGCGACGCGGGCTGCGTCGGGAACGCCGGTGACGCCGATGATGCCGCACATTTGCCGTCAATCTCCCATGCGTCGGGATACGCTCGAGAAATATACCTGTCTGAGACGGTCGACGGGGTGCTCGACGGTCGCGTCGCGTAACCGGAGGTGAACCGCGCCGCCGCGCTCGGCCACCGTCCCCAACCGCTGCGCGGGCACACCCAGCTCCTGCGCGAGCGCCAGCGCGGCCGTCGCGCGCTCGGGCTGGCACGTCACGACGGCACGACCGTGGGATTCGCTGAACAGGAGATCGACAGCCGCCAGCCGCAAGGCGTAAGCCGTAAGGTCGATATCGAGACCGAATCCTGTCTCGTCGTAGGGACCGCCCATGGCAACTTCAGCCAGCGCGACGCCGAGGCCGCCCTGCGAGCAATCGTGCGCGGACCGGAACAGGCCGCGCTCCGCCGCGGCGACGAGGTAATCCACGAGCCGCCGCTCGGCCGCCAGGTCCACGCGCGGCGGCTGTCCGCCCACGAAGCAGTCCAGCGCCTCCCACAGCTGCGACGCGCCCAGCTCGGCCCGCGTCTCGCCCAGCGCGAACACGACGTCGCCCGCCGCGCGCGCGTGGCTCGGCACCGCGCGGTCGGCGCGGGACAGGAGGCCGACCATCCCCACCACCGGCGTCGGATCCACCGCGCCGGACGGGCTCTCGTTATAGAAGGAAACGTTCCCGCCCGTCACCGGTGTGTCGAGCGCCCGGCACGCCTCGGCGATGCCGCGACAGCTCTGTTTGAATTGGTAAAAGACCGACGGCCGTTCGGGACTCCCGAAGTTCAAACAATCGGTGATCCCCAGCGGCCGGGCGCCGGTGCACGCGACGTTGCGGGCCGCCTCCGCCACGGCCGCCTTCCCGCCCTCGTACGGGTCGAGCAACACGTACCGGCTGTTGCAATCCACCGTCACCGCAAGGCCGAACTCCGCCCCGTGAATCCGAATCACGCCGGCGTCGCCACCCGGGCCAATCACGGTGCCTGCTTGGACGGTCGAGTCGTACTGCTCGTAGACCCATTGCTTGGAGGCGATTGGAGGATGGTCGAGCAGCCGGAGCAGCACGTCGGCGGGATGCGGGACGGGGGATGCGGGATGCGGCGCTCGCCCACGCAGCTCAGCGATCGCGGGATCCTCGTGCGCCTCCGGTTGATAGACCGGGCAATCGTCGATCAACCGCTGCCCGGGAATCTCGACCACCACCTGGTCGCTCCACGTGGCGCGATACATCCCATCGTCCGTCACGCGACCGATCGGCGTGGCCGTGAGATCCCACTTCCCGGCGATCGCCTGGACCTGTGCGATGCGGTCGGGCTGCGCGACCACCAGCATGCGCTCCTGCGACTCGGACAGCAGAATCTCGTAGGGCGTCATGCCCGGCTCGCGCGTGGGCACGAGCGACAGATCGATCTCCACGCCCACGCCGCCCTTGGCGGCCATCTCGGCGGAGGACGACGTGAGGCCTGCGGCGCCCATGTCCTGGATGGCGACGATGTGGCCCGACGCGATCAGGGCGAGACTGGCCTCGAGCAGCAGCTTCTCGGTGAACGGGTCGCCCACCTGGACCTGGGGCCTGCGTCGCTCGCTCTCGAGCGTCAGCTCCTCGGAGGCGAACGAGGCGCCGTGGATGCCGTCGCGGCCGGTGCGCGAGCCCAGCACCAGCAGTACGTTGCCGACGCCGTGGGCGGCCGCCTTGATCAAGTCCCGTTCCTTGAGGAGGCCCACGCACATCGCGTTCACCAGTGGGTTGCCGCTATAGTTCGCACCGAAGTCGACCTCGCCCCCGAGCGTCGGAACGCCCACGCAGTTGCCGTAGTCGCCCACGCCCTTCACCACACCGGCGGCGAGATAGCGGTTGCGCGCCTCGTCGAGCGGGCCGAAGCGGAGGCTGTTGAGAACCGCCACGGGCCGGGCGCCCATGGTGAATACGTCCCGCAGGATCCCCCCCACCCCGGTGGCCGCCCCCTGATAGGGCTCGACGGCCGACGGATGGTTGTGGGACTCGATCTTGAAGGCTACCGCCCATCCGCCGGGCAGCCGCAGCACGCCGGCGTTCTCTCCCGGCCCCTGCACGACGTGGGCACCCGTGGTGGGGAACGTCTTCAGGACGGGGCGCGAGTGCTTGTAGGAGCAATGCTCGCTCCACAATGCGGAAAAGACGCCTAGCTCGGCGAAGGTGGGCGTCCGCCCGAGCAGCGCCGTGATCCGCTCGTATTCCGGGTCGGTGAGATTGTGCTCGCGGACCAGCTGCGACGTGATCGCGGGGTCGCCCGGGAACGGCGTCGGGGCGATCCGCATCACCTGTCGGACACCTTGGCTCCGGCGACGCCCCGCAGCAGGGCGCGGAACACGCGTCCCATGATGTTCGGCTCCGGATGGGCGAGCACGCTTTGGGCCTCGCCCGCGTCGAACCACATCCCGTGGCAGTGCGTGCATTGATCGATCTGGATGCCGTGCCACTCTCCGGTGATCAGATCGTAGCCGCACTTCGGACACTTCATGTAGTGAGAGCCACGTTCGTTTTCCGCGGCGGTCTTCTGGACGGCGGCGCGCTGCTGGCGGAGCAGCTCGGCGTCCCGCTTGGCGAAGTATTCCTCCTCGTTTCTGCTGGGCTTGTCGGGCATCGGCCTCAAGGTGTCGAAGGGGTTTTCACCGTGAGCGTGTCGCCGCCCGGATGCGCCGGCCCGTGCGGTGGGGTCGCGGCCGGCGAGGACGACTGCCCGCTGTAGCCGTGGCCCGGCCACCGCAGCACCACGTCCACCACCTGCCCGTTCTGGAGGAACACCACATCGGCCGTGCCGCAGGTGTATTCGCAGCCATTCGGGTAGTACAGGAAGGTCATGTCGCCCTGGCGGCGCACGGCGATCGGCGGCCCCCACAGCGAGTAGATCTCCCGCTCACGCATGCCCGGAGCGATCGTGCCGGTGTCCGGCGAGTTATACGCGACGTCGCGCGTGGGGAGCGGCACGTCGGGTGCCTGCCGCGCCGGTTTCTTGGGCGGGGCCGGGGGCTTAGCGCCGACATCGTGCGCCGGTGCCGCGGGCTGCGTGTCCGGCACCGCTGGCGCCGGCTGCCCCGGTTTCACCCGCTGGCGCGCCGCCGCGATCTTCGCCTTGATCTTTTGCACCTGCTCGGTGATCTGCTTACACCCTGAGGTGGCGATCATCAACAGCGCGCACGTCAACAGCGTGCTGCGTCGCATGTCGAGCCTCCATCGAGTGAAAGACACGGGCGCCGTCCTGGCCACCCAAGGCCGGGGCGTCGCGGCGCTCCGGGTGCGGCATGATCCCCACCACGTTCCGACTGGCGTTCGTCACCCCGGCGATCTCGTGTGTCGAGCCGTTCGGGTTGTCCCGCACATAGCGCCACACCACGCGATCCGTGGCCTCGAGCTCGGCGGCCGTGCGGGGCTCCACCACATACCGCCCATCGCCGTGCGCTACGGGGACCTCGAGCACCTCACCCTTGTCGTACAGGCAGGTGAACGGCGTGTCGGTCTGTTCCACCCGCACCCACACGGGCCGAGACAGGAAGCGCAGCCCGGCATTTCGCATCAAGCCACCCGGCAACAGCCCCGCCTCGCACAGAATCTGAAAGCCGTTGCAGATACCCAGCACGGCGCCGCCGGCGCGGGCGTGCTCGGTCACGGCGCCCATGACCTTCGAGAACCGGGCAATCGCGCCGGAGCGCAAATAATCACCGTAGCTGAACCCGCCCGGCAGGATCACCACGTCGGCCTGCCGCAGATCGGTATCGCGATGCCACACGAAGTACGCGTCGGAGCCCGCCGCCTGCGCCGCCGCCAGCGTTTCCGCGTCGCAGTTGGACCCGGGAAACACGATCACCGCGACGCGTTTCATCGGGCGGCCCCTCCCTCCACGGCGAGCTCGTAGTCCTCGGTCACCGGGTTCGCGAGCAGCCGGTCGCACATCGCCCGCGCGCGGGCCAGCGCTTCGTCGCGCGACGCCGCCTTCACCTCGAGCACCAGGTGCTTGCCCATCCGCACCCGGGCCACCTCGCCAAAGCCCAGGGCGTGCAGGGCATGCTCCACCGCCTGGCCCTGAGGATCGAGCAGGGCGGCGCGCGGCATGACGCGCACT
>DASQAM010000361.1:0-7960 GCA_035635735.1 Gemmatimonadales bacterium
TGCCGGCGCCTGTCGGGCGAGCTCACCCGGCTCGAGCAGCAGCTGGCGGGACACACCGCCAAGCTCACCAACCAGCAGTTCGTCGCGCGGGCGCCCGCCGAGGTGGTCGCCAAGGAGCGCGAGAAGGAGCGGGCGTGGCGCGACCAGCGGCAAGTGCTGGCCGACAAGCTCAAGTCGCTGGGCTGCTCCTAAGCGCCCTGGCGTTCGGCTGCGCGAACCAGGGAGCACCGCCTGGTGGTCCGCCTCGCACCACGCCGGCCGCGATCCTGAGCACCGTGCCGGAGTCGGGCGCGGTCGTCCCCGACTTCCGGGGCAAGGCCGTCATCCAGTTCGACGAGGTGATCGATGAGGCGCCGGGCAGCTCCGGCGGGGGGGGCGGGGGCGGGGGCGGGGGCGGAACGGGCGCCATCACGGGCCTGGCGCAGAAGATCGTGTTGTCCCCTGTCGCGGGCGACGTCAAAGTGTCTTGGCACCGCAGCGCGATTCACGTGCAGCCCGAAGAGGGGTTCAAGCCGAACCGCGTGTACCACCTCGAGGTGCTGCCCGGCATCGCGGACCTGCGCCGCAACGTCACGAAGAGCGGCACCACGATCGTCTTCTCGACCGGCGGCCCCCTGCCCCAGGCCGAGCTGAGCGGCACCGCGCTGCTGTGGGTCGAGCAGCGGACCCTCACGCAGGGCGTGATCCGGGCCGCCCCGCTCCCCGACACCGTCCCCTACGTCACGCTCACCGACTCCGCCGGAAACTTCCGGCTGCGGGAGATCCCGCCGGGGCGGTATCGCGTGTGGGTCGTGCAGGACCAGAACAACAACCGCCGCCAGGACCGGCGCGAGCCGTTCGATACGGTCACCGTCGCCGTCGACTCGACGGCGAGCGCCATGCTGTGGGCGTTCGTGCACGACAGCGCGGGCCCGCGGATTCGCGCCGTCGAGGCGGTGGACTCAGTCACGCTGCGCATCAGCTTCTCGCAGCCGCTCGATCCGGCGCGCCCGCCCGACACGGCCGCGGTGCGCGTGTTCGCGCTGCCCGATTCGACACCCGTCGGCGTACGGGCGCTGTACCGGCCGGCGCAGTTCGACTCGCTGCAGGCGCGGGCCCGGGCGGTGGCTGACTCGATCAAGCGGCTGCGGGACACGACGGCCCGCCGGGACACCTCGCGGGCCCGAGCGACGCCCCCTTCTGCGGCGGCGCGGCGCGCGCCTCGTGACACCTCCACGGCGCGCGTGGACACCGCCCGCGTGCGCAAGCTCCTGGCGCAACGCCCCGTGCCTTATGACCGGCTCGTCGTCCAGACCACTCGGCTGCTCACACCGAGCGCCAAGTACCTGGTGCGCGTGCGCGGGGCGATCAGCTTGAGCGGGGTCGCCGGGGACGGCGTCGGAGTGATCGAGATTCCCGTGCCGAAACCCCTGCCGGACTCGACCCGGACCAAAAAGCGATGAGCGACCCGCGCCGACGTCTCCCCGCGGTGGACGCCGTGCTCGCCGAGCCCGACGTCACGGCGCTCTTGGCGGCCCATCCGCGGAGTCTGGTGGTGCGAGCCGTGCGCGACACTATCGACCACGCGCGCGTCAACGGCGGCACTACGCCACCCGAAGGCTGGGGCGCCGCCGTCGGCGCGCGCGTGCAGCAGCTCGCCGCCCCGTCCCTCCTGCCGGTGATCAACGCTACCGGCGTGGTGCTGCACACCAACCTCGGCCGGGCCCCTCTGGCGCGCGCCGCCCGCGAGGCGATGACGCGCATCGCCGCGGGATATTCCAATCTCGAATACGACCTGGCCCGGGGAGCCCGTGGCTCACGCCACGCGCTGTGTCGCGATCTCCTGGTGGAATTGACCGGCGCCGAAGATGCCATCGTCCTGAACAACGCCGCCGGCGCGCTGCTCGTCGCCCTCTCGGCGCTGGCGCGCGACGGCGAAGCCATTGTGTCGCGGGGCGAGCTGGTGGAGATCGGGGGCGCGTTTCGGATCCCGGATATCATGGCCCGCTCCGGGGCCACGCTCGTCGAGGTAGGGACCACGAACCGCACGCACCTGACGGACTATGAGAGTGCGGTCACCGAGCGCACCAGGCTGCTGCTCAAAGTGCACCGCTCGAATTTCCAGGTCACCGGCTTCACCGCCGAAGTCTCCGCCCAGGAGATCGCCGGGGTGGCGCGCGCGCGCGGCGCCGCGAGCCTGTACGACCTCGGCAGCGGACTCCTGACCGACCTCTCGCCCTGGGGACTCAGCGGCGAGCCCACCGTGGCCGAGGCGCTCGCGAGCGGAGTGGACGCCGTCGCCTTCTCGGGTGACAAGCTGCTCGGCGGCCCGCAAGCGGGGATCCTGCTGGGCACGCGCGAGGCGATCGCCGCGTGTCGCAAGGATCCGCTGGCGCGAGCGGTGCGCTCCGACAAGTTCACGTTCGCTGCCTTGGAGGCCACGCTGGCATTGTACCGGGAACCGGAGACAAACCGCCGCGAAATTCCTGTCATCCGAATGCTCACTGAAGACGTCACGGAAATACGTCGGCGCGGAGAGGCATTGCAGAAAGGCGTGGGCAAAGAGGCTGAGCTTATCGAGGGCGAATCAGAGGTTGGCGGCGGCTCATTCCCGGGCGCTAAGCTGAAAACCTGGCTGGTGGCGCTTCACCCCCAGCACCTAGCACCTAACGCCCTGGCGGAACGTTTGCGGGGAGGCGCCCCTCCCGTCATCGCCCGTATCGCCGACGATCACGTGGTCCTCGATCCCCGCACCATCTTCCCCGACGAGATGGAGAGCGTCGCGCGCGCGGTGCGGACGGCGCTCGATGCCTGACGCCCGCGCCGAGCCCGGCCGTCGTGCCGTGTTTCTCGACCGCGACGGGACCATCGTAGAGGATCCGGGATTCCTGCACGAGCCCGGCGAGGTGCGCTTGCTTCCCGGCGCGGGGGAGGCGATTCGCCAGTTGACCCAAGCGGGCTGGCGGGTGATCACCGTCTCCAACCAGTCGGGCATCGCTCGCGGCCTGTACGACGAGGCCGCGTACAACGCCGTACAGCGCCGCCTCGTCGAGCTGCTCGCGGCGCATGGCGCCCGCCTCGACGGCGCCTACTTCTGTCCCCACCATCCCGATTTCACGGGACCGTGCGAGTGCCGCAAGCCGGGGTTGCGCTTGTTCCGCGAGGCCGCGGCCGCGTTGGGCCTCGAGCTCGCGGGGTGCGTGTGGGTGGGTGATCGCAGGAGCGACGTCGAGCCGGCGCGTAGGCTCGGTGGACGCGCGCTGTTAGTGGAGACCGGCGGCGGCGCCGCGCACGCCGGGAAGGCCCGCGCTCTCGGCGTCCGCGTCGTGGCCGACCTCGCGGCCGCCGCCGCCGAGATTGTGCGCGGCGGTTAGCGCCCGCAGATTGCGAGGCGTCATGAAGCCGGGGAGACTGGTGGCCGTGCTCGCACTCAGCGCGAGCGCCCTCGCCGCGCAGGGGAAGCGCACGATCGCCGTAGGCGACACGGTACGCGACTCGCTCACGCGGCGCGACGCTTTGCTTCCCGCGGAAAGCACCTACACCCAGCAATGGCGGCTCGCGGGCCGGGCGGGCCAGACGGTCACCATCGATCTCGCGGCGGACGCCTTCGATGCGTACGCCTTCCTGCTCGGCCCGGGCCTCGAGGTCGCCAAGCCGCAGGACGACGACTCGGGCGGCCACTGCAACGCCCGACTCACGGTACGGCTGCCCCAAACGGGAGACTACTTCATCGTGGTGACGAGCAGCGAGCGGTTCGCGACCGGTGCGTTCACGCTCAGCGTCGTCCCCGGAAGGAAGCCTCGCTCGCTCAGCCCTTGCGATCGGTGACGCCGGTTCCTGTGGCCGTGCTGGTCTCGGGCGGCGGCACGAACCTGCAGGCGCTGCTCGACGCCCTGCGCGACTCGGCCGTGGCGCGCGTCGTACGCGTGGTGGCGAGCGGCGCCGGCACCGGGGCGCTCGAGCGGGCGCGGCGGGCGGGGGTGCCCACGATAGCCCTCAAAGACCCCGCCGATCCTGCCGAGCTCGTGACGGCTGTCGGCGACGCCCGGCTCGTCGTGCTCGCGGGGTACGTGAAGCATATTCCGCCGGCGGCGGTCGCGCGGCTTCGCTGGCGCGCGATTAATATCCATCCGGCGTTGCTCCCCGCGTTCGGCGGCCCCGGGATGTACGGCCGCCGCGTCCACGCAGCCGTGCTCGCGAGCGGCGCCGCGCTCTCCGGAGCGACCGTGCACTACGTGGACGAGGAGTACGACCGCGGTCCGATCATCGCGCAATGGCCCGTGCCGATCCGTCCGGACGACTCACCGGACACGCTCGCCGCACGGGTGCTCGAAGTGGAGCACCGGTTGCTGCCGCAGGTGGTCGTGGAGCTGGCCCGGTTAGGCGTACCGGAGAAACCCGTGCGGCTCGCCGCGATGGGTTCCGCGTTCGTGGTCGCTGATCAACCTTCTGTGAGGTTCGGTGATGAGGCATAGACGAACCGCAGCGCTCTTGACGCTCATCCTGTCCGCCTTGCTCACCATTCGTGTGTCCGCCCAGGGCGACCTCGACCGCCTCGCACTCCGCTTTGCCTCCATGACCGCCGTGACCGGTCTCGAGCAGGCGATGACGGACTCGCTGCGCGCGCTCTTCCCCGGGAGCGTGCGGGATCGGGCGGGCAACGTGACGCTCACGCTCGGTCAGGGCTCCCCCAAGCGACTCTGCACCTGTCCGCTCGACGAGGTCGGTTACGCGGTGGGCAACATCCTGCCCGACGGCTTCCTGCTGCTGCGGCGGGTGGGAGGAGCGCGCACAGCGTATCCGCTGCTCGATCAGCAGCTCGAAGGGCACCGCGTGACCGTGTTTGGAACGCGAGGCGCGGTGCCGGGGGTGGTCGCCGTGAAGTCGACGCATCTGACGCGCGGCCGCGGCGGCCCTGGTGCGCCTGATCCCGTCTTCACCGTAGACAACGCCTACGTGGACGTCGGGGCGAGCTCCGCAGCCGAGGTGGAGGGCCTCGGAATTGCGGTGCTCGCGCCCGTGTCGCTCACCAAGCGGCCGCAACTGTATGGCGAACGTCTCCTCGCCGCACCGTCTGCCGGGCGGCGCACCGCGTGTGCCGCGCTCGCCGCGGCGGTGCAATCGAAGCCCAACGTGAAAGGCACGGTGGTCGTCGCGTTCACGGTGCAGAGCCTGTACGCGACCGACGCTGGGCTTGGAAGCGTGAAGGCTGTGCTCGGGCCGTTCGACGCTATTAAGACCGCGGCGCTGCCCGCGCGCTACGCCGACACGGCGGTGGAGTCGGTGGCCTTCGCCGATGCAGACAGGCTCGTCCGCGAAATCGTGCAATGGATGGAGGGAAAATGAGGGCGGTCAGAAACGGCGTACTGCCGCTGCTGCTTCTGTCCGCCGGTGCGTCGATGCACCTGTCCGCGCAAGACTCCGCTCGGGTCGCCGAAGCGCAGACCGTTCTCGCCGCACTCGTGGAGACCTACGGCGTCTCCGGCGCCGAGGGTCCGGTGCGGGAGGCGGTGAAGCGACTGTTACCGACGTGGGCGGTCTCGTCCACCGACACAGCCGGCAACCTCTGGGTGCGCGTAGGTCAGGGCAACCCGGTGGTGGTGATCGTCGCGCACATGGACGAGATCGGCTTCCGGGTGACCGGGATCCGCGACGACGGCACGCTGGAGCTCGAGAACCGCGGCGGATTCTTCCCGTCGCTGTTCGAGGCCAAGCCGGCGCT
This sequence comes from Gemmatimonadales bacterium, assembly GCA_035635735.1. GTDB lineage: Bacteria > Gemmatimonadota > Gemmatimonadetes > Gemmatimonadales > GWC2-71-9 > AG41. The sequence continues at coordinate 5,702 of DASQAM010000361.1, forward strand.
GGTGCACACGGACAAGGGCGACGTCGTGGGTGTCTTCCTGCCGCGCGACTCCGGCTTCACGCGCCGCACCCCTCCCCCGCTCCGCGTCAGCGTGGGCACCGCGTCACGAGCGGCGACCCTGGCGCGGGGCGTCGGCCCCGGGCAAACGATTACCATGCCCAAGCAATACGTCCGCCTCGCCGGCACGCGCGCGACGGGCCGGTCGTTCGACGACCGCGTCGGCTCGGCCGCGCAGCTGCTCGCGCTGCGGCGCCTGGACCGCGCGGCACTCAAGCACCAGGTGATTTTCATCTGGAGCGTGCGCGAAGAGATCGGACTCGAGGGCGCCGCCGCGGCCGCCGCATCGCTCGGCACGACACCGCGTCGCGTCCATGCGATCGATACGTTCGTGTCCGCGGACGCGCCGCTCGAGCTGCCGAACTTTGCGGTGGCGCCGATCGGGCGGGGAGCCGTGGCGCGGGCGCTCGACAACTCGTCCGTCACACCTCCCGCCTACGTGGACTCGCTGGTCCAGGTCGCGCGGGCGCGCGGCATCGCGCTGCAGGTCGGCACCACCAACGGCGGCAACGACGGATCGGTATTCACGCCGTACGGCGTGGTGGATGTGCCGATCGGCTGGCCGCTGCGCTATTCCCATTCTCCCGCCGAAGTGATCGACCTGAAGGACGTGGTGAGCCTCGCCGACATGATCCGGGCCGTGGCCGAGACCTGGTGAAGCCACGAGCCCTGCTGTCGGTGTCGGACAAGCGCGGCATCGTGGAGCTCGCCCGCGAGCTGGTCGCGCTCGGCTGGGAGATCGCGTCCACGGGCGGCACCGCCGAGGCGCTCCGCCAGGCGGGGGTCCCCGTGATCCCGATCGAGCAGGTGACGGGCTTCCCCGAGATGATGGATGGTCGCGTGAAGACGCTGCACCCGAAGGTCCACGGCGGCCTGCTGGCGCGCCGCGCCCATCCCGGGGATCGCGCCGCGCTCGCCGAGCACGGCATCACGCCGATCGACCTGGTGGTCGTCAACCTGTATCCGTTTCGCGAAACGGTCGCGAAGCCCGGCGTCACCTTCGAGCAGGCGATCGAGCAGATCGATATCGGCGGCCCCTCGATGCTCCGCTCGGCCGCGAAGAACCATCGGGACGTAATCGTGGTCGTCGATCCAGACGACTATCCGGTCGTGCTCGACGCCCTCAAGACGCCATCACTGACCCCGGGCGCCAGCCCGGGGAACAAGGAACGACCGGGAACCCCGGGCTTGCGCCCGGGGTCAGTCAGCCCTGGGTTGCGCCGAGAGCTTGCCGCCAAAGTCTTCTCCCACACGGCCGCCTATGACGCCGCGATCCACGGCTACCTCACCAAGGACGCGTCGGGGTGGCCCGAGCGGATCACGCTCGCGCTGGAGCGCCGTCAGGAGCTGCGCTACGGGGAGAACCCGCACCAGGCCGCGGCGCTGTACGCCACGAACGAGCCCGGCATCCGCGATCTGGAGCAGCTCTCCGGCAAGGAGCTGTCGTTCAATAACCTGTTGGACCTGGACGCGGGGCTCCTGGCGGTGGCACCCTGGAGCACGAGCGGCACGGAGCGCGCGGCGTGCGCCATCATCAAGCACACCACCCCGTGCGGCATCGCCCTGGGCCGCTCGGCGCGCGAGGCGTACGAGCGCGCCCTTGCCACGGATCGCACGTCCGCGTTCGGATCGGTGATCGCCTTCACTGTGGCGGTGGACCGGCCAGCGGCGGAGGCGATGCGCGACCTGTTCGTGGAGGTGGTGGTTGCACCCGGTTTCGCGGACGACGCCCTGGCCGTCTTCAGAGAAAAGAAGAACCTGCGGGTGGTGCGGCTTCCGACCGGTGAGGCCGTCGGTTGGGACTGGAAACGGATTCGGGGCGGCTTCCTCGCGCAGCAGCGCTCCCTGATCGCGCAAGTAATGGATGAGACGAAGTGGAAGGTCGTGACCCGTCGCCAGCCGACCGATGTCGAATGGCGCGACCTGCGCTTCGCTTGGGCGGCTGTGGGAGCGGTCAAGTCGAACGCGATCCTGCTCGTCCGCGAGGAGGCCGCGATCGGAATCGGCGCGGGGCAGACGTCGCGGGTGGACGCCTCGTTCCTGGCGATCCACAAGGCGCGGCAGCAGGGTCACGATCCCCAGGGCGCGGTATTAGCTTCCGACGCGTTCTTTCCGTTCGCGGACGGGGTAGAAGAAGCGGCCCGGGCGGGAGTCCGCGCGATCATCCAGCCGGGCGGCTCGGTGAAGGACGCCGAGGTCGTG
>DASQAM010000362.1:0-7283 GCA_035635735.1 Gemmatimonadales bacterium
GGCGGTCGCGGTGGCGTTGGCGCGGGGCATCGTGCGCCGCTCCGCGGGACGGCTGGGCAACTTCTGGGCCGATCTGGTGCGCGGGACGCTCTACCTCTTCCTCCCGCTCAGCGTGCTGCTGGCGCCCTTGTTCGTACAGCAGGGCGTGATCCAGAACTTCGCGCACTATGTCACGGTCACCACCGTCGAAGGCGCGAAGCAGATCCTCGCCATGGGACCGGTGGCGAGCCAGGAGGCGATCAAGCAGCTCGGCACCAACGGCGGCGGGTTTTTCAATACCAACTCGGCGCACCCGTTCGAGAACCCCACACCGTGGACCAACTTCTGGCAGATGCTCGCGATCTTCGCGATCCCTGCAGCGTTGACCTACACCTACGGGCGGATGGCCAGGAATCAGAAGCATGGCTGGGCGCTGTGGGCGGCGATGTATGTGCTGTTCATCGGCGGGGTCGCCACGTCCTACTGGGCGGAGGCGCGCGGCAACCCGATCCACGCGGCTCGGGGCGTGGACGTCATCGCGTCGGCGACCAACCCCGGCGGGAACATGGAGGGGAAAGAAGTCCGCTTCGGGATCGCCAACTCGGCGCTGTACGCCACAATGACGACCGATGCGTCGTGCGGCTGCGTCAACGCGATGCACGACTCGTTCACGCCGATCGGCGGCCTGGTGCCGCTCGTCAACATGCAGCTAGGGGAAGTGGTGTACGGCGGCGTGGGCGCCGGACTGTACGGGATGCTCGTGATGGTGGTCCTGACCGTGTTCATCGCCGGACTCATGGTGGGGCGTACGCCTGAATACCTCGGCAAGAAGATCCAGGCACGCGAGGTCCAGATGGCGATGCTGTACGTGCTGGTGTTCGCCGGGGCCGTGCTCACGCTGTCGGCGCTAGCGACGGCTCGGGACGGCCTGACCCAGGCCGCCGGCCGCAACCCCGACATCATCCTCCTGGACCTGGGTCTCCCTGACGGCGACGGCATCGACCTGACCCGGCGCATTCGGGAATGGGCGCGCACGCCGATCGTCGTCATTTCCGCGCGGGGGCAGGAGCGGGACAAGGTCGCCGCACTCGACGCGGGAGCCGACGACTACCTCACCAAGCCGTTCGGGGTGGGTGAGTTGCTGGCGCGCATACGCGTCGCGTTACGTCACGCCGCCCGCGCGGCGGGCGGACGGGACGATCCCGTGTTCACGAGCGGCGACCTCCGCGTCGATCTCGAGCACCGTCGCGTGTTCGTGGGCGACCGCGAGGTGCACCTCACGCCCACCGAGTACAAGCTGCTCACCACGCTGGTCCGCCAAGCGGGCAAGGTGCTGACGCACCGCCACCTACTACGAGAGGTATGGGGGCCGAACGCAGTCGAGCATAGTCATTACGTGCGGGTCTACATGACACAGCTCAGGCACAAACTGGAGGTGGACTCGGCACGACCGCGCTACCTGCTGACGGAGCCGGGTGTCGGATACCGGTTGCAAGCCGAGTGAAAGCTGCCGTCGTCAGTTGGTCGCCGGGTGCGGATGGAACGCGCAGCTGCACCGCATCCGCGTGGCGTCGGATGCGTTCGGGAACACGTGGTAGTACATCGCCACCATCATCGGGATGAATACCACGGTGTTGTAGAACAGGTGAAGCTCGAGCCGCGGGAACCACAACTGTATGATGCTCGTGGGAACCGGGGACCCGAACAGCGTCCGACCCGCGATCACCTGACCCTGCAGCAGCGCGTGCTCGATGTGATGCCAGAACTGGATCACGAGCGCCGCGAGCCACCACGCTCGCGACCGCCCCACAAAGCCCGGCAACAACGTCCAAATGCCGACCAGCATGATCACGGCATAGCCGTAGTGCAGCACCTCGGAGTGTACGAGCCAGGGGAACGCCTGGCCTAGGACGCCGCGCGCCTGGTGGACCGGCCACTTCAACACGTACACCTGATACGCTTGCACCAGATGCTCGGCCCAATGGGCGAGGACGATGACCATGAACGCCAGGAGGGCCCGCTTGTGCCACGGGCCGTTGAGCTTCCCGAAGAACGAGCGGGCTCCATGGGGCTGGGCTTGCGCGTGCGTGAAAGCGGTGCTTGCCATGAGGATCGGAAACTAGTTTGCCCCGTCCTGTTGGGCAAATCGCACGGCGTACCCGCCAATCCGCGCCCCGTGCTCGCTTTCTGCGCCTTCAGCCACCGTACAGTCCTACGTGTCGCGACGCTGCCTCCGCTGCGCCGCGAGCTCGGGAATCGCGTCCACGACGCCACTCATCCTGGCCGCCGGCGGGCGAGGATGACACCGACGAGGCAGAGACCTCCGCCGAGCACGGCGCCGGCCCGGGGCACCTCGTCGAGGATCAGCCAGCTCATCCCGATCGTGATCGGCGGGACGAGGTAGGCCATGGCGGCGAGGCGGCTCGCGGTGCCGCGCGCGAGCGCATACGCCCACGTCGTGAAGGCGACCGACGTCGGGAAGACGCCCAGGTACATCAGCCACGCCAGGTCGACCGGGGAAGCTGCGTGGAGGTCGCGCACCAAGCCCGGCGCGTACAACAGACAGGACAGGGCGCCGATCGCGCAGCAGGTCCACGTCACCTGCAGGGCGGAGAGCCGGGCCAGCACCGGCTTCTGCGCCACCACGCCGGCTGCGGACGAGGCGGTAGCGATGACACACAGCACAACGCCCCACAAGGGCGCGCTCCCCGACATCGTGGCGAGTGCGATGACGATTACGCCGGCGAACGCTACCGCGCCACCGACCAACAACCCCGCCGTTAGGCGCTCCCGCAGGAACACCGCGGCCAAGGCCATGATCAAAAGGGGCGCGATGTTGATGACCATCGCGGCGGTCCCCGCGTCGACGGTGCGCTCCGCCGTATTGAGGGCGACGTTGTACAAGCCGAACCACAACAGGCCGGCAATCGCCAAGAGTGCGAGTTCGCGACGGGCGGGGCGGGTCAGGCCCCGGCGCAGTAGCGGGATGCCGAGCAGGATACTCCCGATCAGGAGGCGGCCGAGCGCGAGGGAGCCTGGCGAGATGGTGCGCGTGGCCGCGCGAATACCGACGAACGCCGATGACCAGAGGCAGACCGACACCAGCGCCGCGACGAGCGGTCGCCAGTTCCGCGCAAGGACACTAGGCTGAGTCATGGCACCCGAAGATATCCCGAAGCTGCAAATCTGCAACCCCGGTGACCTTCGAGCGCGCCCCCGCAATCCCTACTGCCCGAACCGCTCGAAGCGGTACGCGAACTCCGGACCACCGTCACCCTCGTACGCGAGTCGGGCGACGAGCAGCGCGAACGGCTCCGTGTAACGCGCGATCCGTAGTGGTCCAGCGTCCACTGGATCGAACCCGACGTCCCGGATCAGCTCCGCGGTGGTTTTCTTGCTTTTCGCATCGTCCCCGCAATAGACGAGGCTGGGCCGACTGGCTTTGCGCCGGGCCTCGTAGATACCGAAGAGCACCTCGCTCGGCACCGTATTGAAGGCGGAGACGACCCGAGCCTTGGGAAGCCTCTTGGCAAGGGCCTCCGCGCCCGACGAGGTGTGAGCGATCACGAGGCCGGTATCGTCAGCATTCATCGGGAGCGAGCAGCTGACGATGACCTTGCCGGACACGTCGCCTGCCTGCTTCAGCACGTGGTCGACTCGCGACCAGTGCACGGCAAGCAGCAGCGCATCCGCATTCTGCGCGGCCTCGGCTGGTGTCCCGGCTCGCGCTTTGCCCTTCGCCTCGCGGGCGAGCTGCTTCAGCTTTTGCTCGCTGCGCGCGTAGCTGAATACCACTTCATGTCCCGCTCGTGCCCAAATCGTTCCGAGCTTGGCGCCCATCAGTCCCGAACCCAGGATGCCGACTCGCATGTCAGAGACCCGTCCGTTTCTCCAGCGCTTCGGGGTAGCGCGCGCCCTGGATTGTGATCTGCGAGGCGGCGGTTTCGATTTCGCGGAGATCATCGGCCGTCAGCCGGATGGCCGCGGCGCCGATGTTCTCTTCCAGGCGCGCCAGCTGGGTGGTGCCGGGGATGGGGACCATCCACGACTTGTGGGCGAGTAGCCACGCGAGCGCGATTTGCGCCGGTGTCGCCCGCTTCTTTTCCGCAATCCTCCGCAGGACATCCACGATGACCTGATTCGCTTTGCGAGCCTCAGGCGTGAAGCGCGGCACGATGTTCCGGAAGTCGGAGCTCACAAACGTCGTCTTCTCGTCGATCGTGCCCGTCAGGAAACCCTTGCCGAGGGGACTGAATGGCACGAATCCGATGCCGAGCTCCTCGAGGGTGGGCAGCAGCTCTTCTTCAGGACGCCTCCACCACAGTGAATACTCACTCTGCACGGCCGTGACCGGTTGGACGGCGTGGGCGCGGCGGATCGTGCGCACGCCGGCTTCGGACATGCCGAAGTGCTTCACCTTGCCTTGCGCAATCAATTCCTTGACCGTGCCCGCTACGTCCTCGATCGGGACGTTCGGGTCGACACGGTGCTGATAATAGAGATCGATGACGTCTGTCCTGAGACGCTTCAGCGAGTCCTCGACGCTCTGCTTGATGCGTTCGGGGCGGCTGTCCTGCACCTGCTGCCCGCCGGGATCACGTCCGATCCCGAACTTCGTGGCGATCACCACCTGAGCGCGCACGGGCGCCAACGCCTCGCCGACGAGCTCTTCGTTGGTGTACGGACCGTAAATCTCGGCGGTATCGAAGAATGTGACGCCGCGCTCAACGGCCGTGCGGATGAACGCGATCATCGCCTGCTTGTCCGGTGGGACACCATAGCTCTGGCTCATTCCCATGCAGCCGAGCCCGAGGGCCGAGACTTCGAGGTTACTCTTTCCGAGTTTGCGCCTTTGCATTGCCAGCTACCTCACGTTTGCGACGGGCGCGGGCTCGTCGAGAGCGAGCGAGCTGGACAGCTCGCGGTAGGCGTCGATCTGCGCCTGGAGATCGGCCACGCGCTGCTCGGCGAGGGCGATGGCATCGGCGCCGGCGATGAAGCGGCGGGGCGGCGGCTCCTCGCTGGCGAGCGCGACCAGCGCTCGCGCGAGCTTGGCCGGGTCGCCGCCTTGGCGGCCGCTCTGTGCCTGCCACCACTTCAGCTGCTCCGCCGTGCGGTCGGCGTAGTCGTCGATGGACGGCTCGGCGTAAGTCACCGACGCCGGCTCCAGGAGCTCGGTGCGGAAGAACCCCGGGTTGACGATGGTGGTGGTGATGCCGAACGGCGCGACCTCTTGCTGTAGCGACTCCATCCAGCCCTCGAGGCCAAACTTCGAAGCGGCGTATGCCGAACAGAACGCAAAGCCGACCAGCCCCGCGGTCGACGAGATCGACATAATGTGCCCAGAGCGCTGCTTGCGCATGATCGGCAGGACGGCGCGGGTGACACTCATCGGGCCGATGAGGAGCGTCCCCAGCTGCCGGTCGATCTGCTCCGGCGTCAGCTCCTCGAAGTAGCCGGCAAAGAAGTTGCCGGCATTGTTGACCAGTACGTCGATGCGGCCGAACCGGTTGACAGCGGCCCGGACGGCCGCCTCGGCATCGGTGCGGCTGGTGACGTCCAGCTTGACGACCAGTAGGTCGTCCGACTCACCCACGGCCTTGGCCACGGCGTCGGGGTCCCGGGCGGTGCCCACCACCGCGTGGCCGGCGGCCAGCGCGGCTTTGGCAAAATCGACGCCCATGCCTCGGGCGGCTCCAGTAATGAACCAGATCTTGTTGTTAGCCATGGTATCTCATTCCCTTCTTGACGTCATTCACATCGTGTACCCCGGCTTCTTGTACAGCCTCGCCATTGGGCCAAGCGTAACGGAACCGAGCCGGGCTGAGTAGCCCGTAAAATCGAGAAGGGTTTGTGAGTAATATTCACAAATGGTGCGTGACGAGCTGAGCGTCCTATCGGCGTTCCTTGCGGTGGCGGAGGAACGGAGCTTTACGCGGGCGGCGAAGCGTCTTGGGGTGTCTACCTCTGCGCTCAGCCACGCGATGCGGGGGCTGGAGGAGCGCTTCGGCGTACGCCTGCTCGCGCGCACGACGCGCAGCGTTGCCCCGACACATGCCGGGGAGCAGCTCATTGGGCGTCTGCGCCCGGCGCTCGGCGACATTCGCGGAGCCTTGGACCTGATTACCGGGCTGCGTGACCGGCCGGCAGGACGCGTGCGTCTAGTGGTGTCGCCCATTGCCGCGACGACGGTGCTCGCACCGAAGCTAGGACAATTTGCGCGTGCCTATCCGGACGTCGTGCTCGATGTGACGACTGACGAGAGCCGCGTTGACATCGTCGCCGCGGGTTTCGACGCTGGGATTCATTTCGGGGAATTCATCGAACGGGACATGATCACGTTCCGCGTCTCCAAGGACCACCGGCCGGCCATCGTGGGTTCGCCCCGTTACTTCGAGTCGCACGAGAAGCCGTTACACCCGCGTGACCTGACAAGCCATCGCTGCATCAACTTGCGACACGGATCCGCCGGCGTGTACCGCTGGGAGTTCGACAAGGGCAGGCAGTCCCTCACCGTCGCGGTGAACGGACCACTGATCGTGGATGACGTGGAGATCATGGTCCGTGCGGTGATCGATGGCGTGGGTCTGACGTTCATGTCGGAGGAGCGTGCGGCGCCGCACCTCGCGAGTGGGGAACTCGTGCGTGTGCTCGAGGATTGGTGCCCGCCGTTCCCCGGCTTCTTCCTCTACTACCCCCGTCAACGGCAGTTACCAGCGGCACTCGCGGCGCTCATCGAAACCCTGCGTCTCTAGCCGTATCGACGGTCGGGTTGTGTACTGGTTCGGAGCCCTCGATGTACGTGAGCTCGCGGCGCTCGGCGGCACACCGCAGCATGAGCGCGCCTCGACTCATGTCGCCTCGCCCGATGAACTCCCGGGGAAAGCGCAGTCGCGGTCCCAGCACCGCTTTCAGCGGCTCGAGGTACTTCGGCGTCGCGATGCTGCCGAGCAGGACGGCCGCGTCCGACGGGTGCAGCCCTTCGGCGAGTCGAGCGGCATCCCGTCGCAACGGGCGGGTGTACCGCCGATCGCCTGGGTCTACCGGAATCCGGGCGATCGCCCGCAACCCCTCGAGGTCGATTAATGCATCGGGAGACCGGAGGCCCAGCCCCGGTACGATGACCTGAATGCCGGCGGACCCGTCCGGCGGATTGGTGAACACTGACGCATAGGCCAGCTTGCCCCGAAAATACAGCCCACTCATGAAGGTGAAGACTTCGCCGATGGTCGCGCCTTCTCCCGATCGCAGGCGCTGCGCCAATGCCGAGCCGCCATCCTTCCGCAGCAGAAACCCGGCACGCT
>DASQAM010000363.1:0-1793 GCA_035635735.1 Gemmatimonadales bacterium
CCGCCGGTTTCCTCGACGTAGCGCTTCGCGATGGCGAGGCCGAGACCTGTGCCCTCGGGCCGGGTGGTGAAGAACGGCTCGCACAGGTTGGGCAGGATTTCCGCGGGAATCCCCGATCCCGAATCGGCGATCTCGAGCAAGACGCCGTCGGCGCCACCGTCACCGATCTGGGACTGCGCCGCGATCTCGAGCCGCCCACCGTTCGACATGGCGTCCAGAGCATTGGAGATGATCTCGGTCAACGCCTGCTCGAGCCGCATGGGATCGACCCGGATTTCGCGGAGCGTCGGCGGGACGGTCACCGCCAGCTCGACTCGGTGCTGGCGCAACAGCTCGGCGAAACCGGAGAGCGCGCCGTCGACCAGCGTCTGCACGCTCTCCAGCAGTGGGCGGAACGGAGCGGGGCGCGAAAAGGTCAACAGGTGCGCGATCCTCTGGTCGAGACGGTCCACCTGCTCGATGATGGCGTTCAGCTGTTCGCGGGCGGCCCCGGCCGGGCCCTCGACGCGGCGCTGAGCGAGCTGCGCGGCGGCTCGCAGGCTCGCGAGCGGGTTCCGCAGCCCGTGGGCCACGCCTGCCGCCATCTGGCCGATCGAGGCGAGCTTCTCGGATTGCACGAGCTGCGCGCGGGACTGGCGGAGCCGCTCGGTCATCTGCGCGAACGCGCGCGCCAGGTGGCCGATCTCATCCGAGGAGCGCGGCTCGATCGCGTGATCCAGGTCGCCCGCGCCGACGACGGCCATCGCGTGCCGCAGCTCGTTGAGCGGGCGCGCCAGGCTGCGAGAGATGAGCCACGACGCCAGGAGGCCGGCCGCGAGCGCGAGCGCGACGATCCCCCACAGGACACGCCGTTCCACGTCCACGATCCCCGCTACCTGTACGAAAGCCGCCTGGACGCTGAACTCACGCGCTCGCCGGTAGATCTCCCGGTTGACCTCCGCCAGGGCCGGCTGCAGGCGCTCGACCAGCTCCTGTCGTGCCAGGACGGCGGCCGCATCGTGCCGGCCGGCGTCGTGCAGCTTGAACACCTGACCGGCGACCGCCCGGATATCCTTCTCGATCCCGCGGACACGGTCCGCGAGCTTGAGCTCGTCGGGTGGCAGTCCCGCGGTCCAGCGATCGAGCCAGAATGCGACCACCTGTTCGGTGAGGGGAAACTCTTTCTTGGCCGCCGGATCTCCGCTCAGGTAGCGCCAGATCACCTGGGTCTGGTTGAACATGGCGTCTTCCACCTCAGCGTACGTCCGCGAACGGGCCAACCGCTCACCCAGCGACTCGAGCGTGCCACGCACCAGCGCATTCGTGCGAATCGCCTGTACGCCAACCAGCAGGGCCGGGATGACCATGAGGGAGAAGCCCAAGAGCAGCTTGCGTTGGAGGGTCACGAAGCGGACCCCGGGGTTAGCTCCATGGCTGGAATTCTAGCGCGCGATCCTCCCGGGCAACACTAGCTTGGTGCGCATCGGATAACCTTAGGCGTCGTCGAATCCCTTCGTCAGAACCTCGCCGAGCGTCTCAAGTGTCCGGTCGATCGTCTCCTCGTCGTGCGCCAGCGACACGAAGTTGTACGCCGTGCGTTTGAACAACAGGCCCCGCGCCGCGCATCCCCGCGCCACATCACGCGAAATGTTCTCGCTCGCAAAATGGAGAAAACACATCTCCGCGATCCCGCCCACGCCCGTCACGAGGTCGGCGTGCTTGCGGTGCAACCGATGAAGCCCGTGAAGCAACCGAGTGCCCATTCGGTGCAGATGCCCGCACACATCCTCGTGGGCGAAGACCTCCAGCGTCGC
>DASQAM010000364.1:0-2367 GCA_035635735.1 Gemmatimonadales bacterium
ATCATCGCGCCGCCTTCCGACAGGCGCGAGCAGGCGAGCAGCAGATTGTCGAGCGCCACGCCCAACCCTTCGTCCCACACGGCGTCCGAGAGGAACTCGTCGGAGAGGCGCAGCACCGGCGCCGGACCCGGCTCGCCGTCGAGCCGCCGTGCCAGTCGGGCGAACAGGTCGTCCGCCGCGCGACGCGCCGCCGCGAGCGCGTCGACCAGGCCCTGCCGCGCCAGCTCGCGACTCGGAGCGGACATGAGATCGTCGCGCCCGAACAGCACCGAGCGCAGCGTGGGCAAGAGCCCGCGACCGTTTTTCTCGAGCCGGGACAAGAGGCGCTGCACGCCGAGCATGCTGACCTGCGCGCCGAGATGCATGGCCGCCACGTCTTCAAGATGGTGGGCCTCGTCCAGCACCAGCCGGCGATACGGCGGCAGCACGGCGGCTTCCTGCCAGTTGTCCGACGCCATCCGCACGGCGAGATCGGACGCCAGCAGATGGTGGTTCACCACGACGACGTCAGCTTCCGCGGCGCGCCGCCGCGCCTGGAACAGGAAACAGCGGTCGAAGTGGGGGCACTTGAGCCGCGTGCACAGATCGGACTCCGCCGCCACCGCGTCCCACACGTCGCCGCTCGGCTCATCGGTCAAGTCGGCGAGCGAGCCGTCGCTCGTTCGGGCGGCCCACACGGCCAGTCCGTCCAGCTCCACCCGCCGCTCGTCTTCGAACAGCGAGTCCCCCTGCTCGCGCGCCTGCTCGAGGCGCGACAGGCAGATGTAGTTCCGCCATCCCTTGAGCAGCGCGAACGTCGGCGAATGGTCGCCAGTGCCGAGCGCACGGGCGAGAATCGGGAGGTCCTTCCCGACGAGCTGCTCCTGCAGATTGATCGTGTTGGTGGACACGACGGTCCGTTCGCCGTTCTCGCGGGCCCACACGAGCGCCGGCACCAGATACGCGAACGACTTTCCCACCCCGGTCCCCGCTTCGAGCATGCCGACCCCACCGTCGTTGTAGAGGTCGGAGACGTAGGCCGCCATGTCGCGCTGGCTGGGGCGATCTTCGAAGCTGCCGAGCGCGCGGGCCACCGGACCGCTGGGCGAGAGCAGGCCCGCGACGTCGATCGGATCGATACGGGTGGTGGCGCGCGGCCGCGGGCACTCGACCACCACGTAGCAGTCGGTGACCTCGTTGTCCACGATCGCGAAGCCGACGCCGCCGTCGTGCAGCCGTGCGGCAACGCTCAGATCCGCGCCCGACGGCTCGAGCACGCCGCTGGGGTGGTTGTGCAGCAGCAGCTCGCCACGCACCGCGATTCCCGGAAGCGCCAGCACGGCGTCCACCGTGCCGCGCGCCACGACCCGTGCCTCCACCATCAGGCCGTCCGCGTCGAAACAGGCGACGAACGACACCTCCCGCCCGTGTGCCGCCGCGATCTCGGCGCGCACCAGTTCGCGGACCGCGGGGGCCAGGCGCTCGACGCTCACGTCTTCAGCTCGCGCTTCTTGGCCGCCGGGAAGAGCACGTTGTTGAGGATCAGCCGGTAGCCCGGGGAGTGGGGATGCAGCGACAGGTCGGTCGGCGGATCGCCGATCTGATGCTGCTGGTCCTCCGGGTCGTGGCCGCCGAAGAACGTCCAGGTCCCTTTCCCGTGGTTGCCGTTGATGTACTTCACCCAGGGAGCGCCCTCTTCGTCCGCCAGCACGATGTCGCTGGGCTTCAAGCGGGTCCTCAGGAAGGAGGTCGTGAGGCCGTAGAAGTCGGGGATCACCTGCCGGTGGTTCTGCACCAGGAGCGTCGGGACCGGGTCGATTTTGGCGCTGAAATTGAAGAGCTTGAACGCCCCCAGGGGCTGGCGGCGCGTCGGGGCGTTGACCTGGTGACCGTCGATGTCCGAAAAACTCGCGATCTGCGGTGAGGGCTCGACGTGCGCCCCCGTGAAGGCGAGGGCCTTCGACCAGTCGAGCTTCGCGTCCGCCTGCGGATCCATGGGCGTCCCGTCGGCGAAGACGGCCGCGATGTCCACTCGCTCGGCGGCGAGCGCCAGGTCGAGCGTCTCCGTCGCGGTGCACATCGCGAACAGGAACCCGCCATTCCCCACGTATTCTCGGATCCGCCGCGTCACTGCCTTCTTCAAGTCGGGGACGGTCGCGGCCCCCAGTTGCTTCGCCGCATCGGCGTTGAACCGCACCATCTCCGCCAGCCACGGCTGGCCGGCATAGATGAGGTAGAACTTCGAGAACTGTCCGGTGAAGTCCTCGTGGTGCAGGTGCAGCCAGTCGTAGCCCGCGAGCTTGCCGCCGAGCACCTCGAAATCCCAAACTTTGTCGAACTGAATGCCGGCGTACTGCAGCGCCATGGTGACGGCGTCGTCCCAGGGCG
>DASQAM010000365.1:0-11455 GCA_035635735.1 Gemmatimonadales bacterium
CGCGACGGTGGTCCCCGCCGTGCTGCTCCCCGAGCGCTTGCTGGACCGACTGGGCGCGTGGCGCGACCTCCGGTTCCGCGGCTTCACCCTCGAGCCGAAGCACTTGGAGATCGCCGGCTGGGTCGGCTGGGGACTGCTCGCCGCCGTACTGGCCTTCCCACGTTATCTCTACCCGCTGACCTGGGGCGCTGTCTGGCTCATCGCCGAGCCGCTCTTGTACCGGCGCGATCCCGAGGACTCGCTGTTTGCGGATATGGCCCACGGCAGCTGGGGGCGCATCGCCCGGCTCATGGCCGCTGGTCTCTTCGCTGGGGTGCTGTGGGAGTCCTTCAACGCCATGGCGCGGGGCCGCTGGATCTACACCGTCCCCTTCCTCGAGCACCTGAAAATCTTCGAGATGCCGCTGGTGGGTTTCCTCGGCTTCCCGTTCTTCGCGCTGGAGGTCTGGTCGCTGTATCACCTGCTCGCGCCGCACACCAATCGCCGTACCCTGCTCGGCTCCGCCGCATTCGTGGTCCTCGTGCTCATCGGGATCGACCACTGGACCGTGAGCTCCACGACACCGGCGCTGCGCGATCTGCCGGGCGTGACGAACGCGGTGATCTCCCGATTACAGGCGGCCGGCTGGGACAACGTGTTCCGGGTCGCGCGAAGCCCCGTGGCGGAGCTCGCGTACCGCGCCAACCTGAGCCCGCGCGACGCGCGCACGGCGCACGACGCGGCGTGTCTGGTGACGCTCCGCGGCATCGGCACGGCGCACGCGGCGGCGCTGATCGGCGGCGGGGTGGGGAGCGTGGAGGCGCTGGCCGCCTCCGACCCCGACGCGGTGTGGGAGATGGTGCGGGCCGGGGGGGGCGGCGCGCGCCCCACGCCCGCGGAGGTGCGGGAGTGGGTGCGCGCCGCCCAACGACAAGCGCGGCCTACGCTACCGCCGGCTCCGACACGGCCGACCACTCACCCACCAGCTCGTCAACCGTCCTGAGCTGGCGCGCCGGGTCGGTCGCGTACGAGGCTCGTTTTCATCCCGGTCCCTCTCCCTTCCACGACGGCGGACACCTTGCGGAACCACGGTGTTCCTGGTCCTGTTTAGCGAGCATATGAAGATCTCATTCATCGGACTCGGCAACATGGGCCTGCCTATGGCGCGGAACCTGTTGCAAGCGGGCTACACGCTCACCGTCTACAATCGCACGCGTGCCCGTGCCGACCAGCTGAAGCAGCTCGATCCCGTCGTGGCTGATAGTCCCGCCGCCGCGGCGCGAGACGCGGAGATTCTTGTCACGATGGTGGCGGACGACGCCGCGCTCGAAGACGTGATGCTTGGCCCGCACGGCGCGCTCGCGGCCCTGTCGCGCGGGGCGGTTCACGCTTCGATGAGCACCATCAGCGTCGGGCTGTCGCGCCGGCTGGCCGAGCGTCACGAAGCCGCCGGCCTAACGTACGTCGCCGCGCCGGCGTTCGGGCGGCCGGAAGCGGCGGAGGCAAAGCAGTTGTGGATCGTGGCCGCGGGACCGGCGGATGCGCTCCAACGATGCCGGCCGGTGCTCAACGCGATGGGCCAGGGTGTGATCGCCGTGGGCGACGACCCGGCGCGCGCCAACGTGATCAAGCTCGCGGGCAACTTCTTGCTTGCCGCCGCGATCGAAGCGATGGGTGAGGCGTTCGCGTTGACGCGCAAGTTCGGCGTCGCGCCCGCCGATCTGCTGGATATTGTGAACGGCCGGCTGTTCCGCTCGCCGATTTACGAAAACTACGGCAAGCTGATCGCCGAGGAGCGCTACGAGCCCGCCGGGTTCAAGCTGAGATACGGTTTGAAGGACATCCGACTCGCGCTCGGCGCCGCGGACGAGGTGGCCGCGCCCATGCCGCTGGCGAGCCTGATCCGGGACCGCTACCTCTCGGCCGTGGCGCGCGGCTGGGGTGACAGCGACTGGGCCGCCTTGGCCCGCATCGCCGCCGCGGACGCGGGGCTCAACCCCCCGCGATCGCCGGGATGACGGTGACTTCGTCGCCGTCCTGAACGGGGGCCGCGAAGCCACCCCGGAAGCGCACGTCTTCGTCGTTCAAATAGAAGTTGACGAAAGGATAGGGCTTTCCCTCCTTGTCCCGCAGCCGGGGCGCGAGGGCGGGGTAGCGCGCGGCCACATCCGCCACGGCCTCGCCCAGGGTCCGGCCGGTCGCCTCGATCGTCCGGGCGCCACCCGTATGGGCGGCGAGCACCGATGGCAGGTTCAACGTGATGGCCATGTCCGTTCCTCCTCCACTAGAGTCGTCACCTCCCGCAACCGCGGCGCGATGACCGGGGCTTCAGGAACCGCTCCCTGCACCGCCTCGACCGTCTTCAAGCCGTGGCCCGTGATGCAGAGCACCACTTCGTCCTGCGCGTCGAATCGGCCCGCGCGCGCCAAGGCGAGCGCGCCGGCGGCGGTGACGCCGCCCGCGGTCTCGGCGAACACGCCCGTGTCCTCGGCGAGAAAGCGGATCCCTTCGACCAGCTCCGAATCGCTCACCGCTGCAGCCCAGCCACCCGTCTCCCGCATGGCGCGCGCCGCGAACACGCCGTCGGCCGGATTGCCGATCGCGAGCGAGCGGCAGATGGTCTGCGGCACCTCGGGCTCGATTGCGTCGCCGCCGCGCTCCACCAGGCGGACAATCGGCGCGCACCCGGCTGCCTGCGCGCCGTACAGTCGCGGAGGCCGGCCCTGCACCAGGTTTGCCTCGAGAAACTCGCCGAACCCTTTCCGCAGCTTCGAGAGCAGCGAACCGCCGGCCATGGGCGCCACGACCGCCGTCGGGAGCCGCCAACCGAGCTGCTCCGCGATTTCGTGCGCCACGGTCTTCGACCCCTCGCCGTAGTAGCTGCGCAGATTGACGTTCGCGACCCCCCAGCCGAAACGATCCGCCACCTGGGCGCACAACCGATTCACGTCGTCGTACGTCCCACGCACCCGTACGAGGCGCGCGCCGTACACGCTCGTGCCGATCACTTTCCCCGCCTCGAGCTCGTCGGGGATGAAGATCCATGCCTTGAGGCCGGCCCGCGCGGCATGCGCCGCGACGGCGTTCGCGAGGTTGCCGGTGGACGCGCAACCGATGGTATCGAGCCCAAACGCGGCAGCGGCGTTGATCGCGGCGGCCACCACGCGGTCCTTGAAGGAGAGCGACGGGTGCGACACGGTGTCGTTCTTCACCCACACCCGCGCGACGCCGAAGCGCCGTGCCAGCGCCGGGGCGTCGACCAGCGGCGTGAATCCCGTATCGAGCGACCACACCGGATCGCCGTCGAACGGCAGCCACTCCTTGTAGCGCCAGAGTGAGGGCGCGCGGCCGGCGATGGTATCGCGGTCCGGCAGCGGGCGTCCCGGCTCGTAGACGGGGTCGAGGGGCCCGAGACACGCCTCGCAGATTGCGGTCGGGGCGGCGGCGCGCTCGGTGCCGCAGCTGCGGCAGCGAAGCGGCCGGGCGGTGAGCGGCGGGGAAGCGATGGTAGCCGGCATGTGAGCCTCAACAAAAAAACCCGGGCATCAACTGCCGCGGGCGGTCGCTTTTTAGCACCTTGTTTAACGTGGCGGCAATACGCGGCAAATCACCACGAGTCGTCGATTGTCGATCATAACAATACTCGGCCGTCTAATCGGCCGCAACCGGAGCCACTTCCCCCACGAAGCGCCGGATCGCGGCGAGCGCCCGGTCCAGCTCCGCCGGCTCGGTGGCGTAGCACAGCCGGAGGTGCCCCTCGCCGCCCGGCCCGAAGGCCGTGCCAGCCAGTACGGCGATGTGCCGCTCCGCGAGTAGCCGCTCGGCAAACGTTTTGGAGGTGAGGCCCGTGCGCTCGAGCACTCCGCTGATGTCGGGGAAGCAGTAGAACGCACCCGCCGGCGACGCGCAGCTGATCCCATCGATCGCGTTCAGGCCGCGCACCAGGAGATCGCGCTTGGAGCGGAGTCCCGCCACCATGCGAGTGACCGCATCCTGCGGCCCCGTGAGTGCTGCGATCCCCGCGTACTGCACGAACGTCGCGGTGCAGGAGACGTTATTGATGATGAGCGTGGTCATGGCCTCGGTGAGCGACGCCGGCATGACGCCGTAGCCCAGCCGCCAGCCCGTCATCGAGTATCCCTTCGAAAACCCGTCCACGATCACGGTGCGGTCCGACATGCCCGGGAGCGCGGCGATCGAGTCGCGGCGCCCGTCGTAGCGGATCTGTCCGTACACCTCGTCCGAGATGACCCACAGATCGTGGCGCTGCGCCAGCTCCGCGAGCGCCGCGAGGTCGCGCGTCGTGGCCACGCCGCCGGTGGGGTTGTGCGGCAGGTTGAGGATGAGCACGCGGGTGCGGGGCGTGATCCGCTCCGCGATCGCCTCCACGTGGGGCGCGAACTCCCGCGTCTCGTCCAACGGATAGTAGACCGGCCGCCCGCCCGCGAAGCGGACCACGGACTCGTAGATCGGGAATCCCGGGTCGGGGCAGAGCACTTCGTCGCCGGGCGCGATCACAGACAGCGCTGCGCAGAACAACGCCGGTTTCGCCCCGGGTGTGACCACGACGTTCTCGGCCGTGGCGCGGACGCCGCGCGCCGCCAGGGAGCGCGCGATCGCGTCGCGCAGCTCCGGCACCCCTGCCGCGAGCGCGTAGCGAGTGAGGCCGTCACGCAACGCACGCACGCCCGCCTCGACCACGTGGGGGGGAGTCGGCATGTCCGGCTCGCCGATCTCCAGGTGCACGACCTTGTGCCCCGCGCCCTCGAGACGCCTCGCCGCAGCGAGGACTACGTACGCCTGCTCCGTACCGAGTGTGTCGAGCCGTGCGGCCGAGTGCATAGACAATCCTGTCAGTGATAACGAAACCCCGGGGCGAGCCCCCCGGGGTCGGCACTGCCACGCAATTTACGTGCACGCCTGCTCCGCTGCCCTACCCAATCGGGGGGGCCCTTACTTGGCGCGCTCCAGATAGGCCCCTTCGCGGGGGTCCACCCGCACTTTTTCACCCTCGGAGATGAACTCGGGCACCTGGATCGTCACGCCATTCGAGAGCTTGGCGGGCTTGGTGCTCGCCGTCTTCGTGGCACTGCGCATGACCGGAGAAGTCTGCACGACGGTGAGCTCCACGACCGACGGGAGCTCGATGCCCACGGGCCGGCCGTTCAGCCACTCGACCTGTATGTGCATCTCCGGCTGCAGCCAGTCGGCGTGATCGCCCACGGCTGCGGCGTCGAGCGTATGCTGCTCGTACGTCGTCGTATCCATCACGTGCACGCCACCCTGATCGCGGTACAAGACCTGGAACTCCTTGGTCTCGAGCGGCGCCTCGTCCACAAAATCGGTGGCGGCGAGCCGCGTGTCGAACGTGTTCCCCGTGACGAGGTTTCGCAGCCGCACCTGCACGAACGCCCGGAGGTTGCCTGGGGTGCGGTGCGTAAAGTCCATCACGCGGCACGGCTGGCCGTCGATCATGATGACGTGGCCGCGGCGAATGTCGGTTGCCTTCATGAAGCACACTCTCGAGAAGAGGCGGGAAGATAAGCCGGATGGAGGGGGAATCAATACAAGGGTTCCGTGAGATACCCGACCCGCTCCCGCTGCCACCACGCGCCGCCTCTGGCACGCTCGGTCGGCGTGCTGAAACGGTACTTGTAATAGACCAGCCGAACGTAACGGGGCGGCCTGCTCGGAAACGGGTTCTCGTCGAGCAGGTTGAGCACCTCGGGCGTCCCCTGGAGCAGGTGCCGCAACAGGGGCACGAGCCAGTCCCGGGCGCCCTCCGGGTTGAGCGCCGCGAACCACATTTGCCAATCGAGCCGCGGCATGTGCGGCGCCACGAAGGGCGGACGGCGCGCCGGATCGCCGGGTTTCCAGCGGAACTGATACTCACGCCAGTGCACAGTGTCGGCCCCGCCTTCGATCACGATCTCGAAGCGCTCTGTGGTCATCACGCGGAACAAGCCGTACCCGTTCACCGAGCGCAGGGGCGCCACGGCGTCGAGCAGCGGATTGGCGCCCCCTCCGCGCGTGCCGGGCAGCGTCTGTACGATCTCGCGCGCGAAGGCCAGCGCGGCGAGCAGCGCGAACAGCGGCGCGAGCCCGCGGATCGCATACTGCTTCCAGCGGGGCTCCGGGTCTCCAGCCGCGAGCCGGAGCGGCAGCACCCGCCCGAGCGCGTCGTCATCGAGCAGCGATAGGCACAAGACGATCCCCAGCAGGTTGAAGAACCCGTAATTGCCCGTCAGCGCGATCGTGAGCTGGCCGAATACCAGGAGCCCGCACGCCGTGTAGCGCGCGCGACGCCCCCACCACCCCCAGCGGTCGGGAACCGCGATCAGCCACGGCACCAGGAGCTCGATCGCGATGATCGCGAGCGTCATCCCCCGGTGCATCCATTCGGGGAGCCACTGCGCGTACCACGCCGGCCAGGGGGCAAGCGGTTGAGTCCAGAAGTGGTAGTCGAGGGCGGTGAGGTGGAGCCACGTGGGGTCGCCACTCACGAGCTTCGTGATACCTGAGAGGAACATCAACCGAAAGACGAGGGCCCAGACGAGCCATCGCATCGCCGTGGAAGGCGCGGGCTCGCGGGCCAGGCTGGGTCGTAGCTGGAAGGGCGCGTACAGCACCGCCAACAGCCCCGTCTCGAGCAGCAGCCCGTCCCACTGGAACCAAAGGAAGGTCTGGCCGGCCACGGCGAGCGACAGGTAACAGATCCAGAGGAGCAGCAGGACCGGGGCCTGTGCGACCCCGGCGACGAGCACCAGGGAGAGGACCGCCCCGCCCCACGCCAACGCGTGCAGCATCGCATCGCTCGCGCTCAGCCAGCAGAGCGTGGGGAACAGCCGGTAGGCCCCGCTCCCATAGGCGGCGTGCGCCCGCTCGAGGAACCCGCCCGCGGGAAGGATGCCGTGCTCTCCCACGAGGCCCGTGATTTGCAGCGCAAGTGAGACAAAGGCGACGAGGTAGACCACGCCGAGCAGGCGGAGGAACAGCCAGCGCGAGAGGACGTAGGTCGGGTGGCCAGTACGGGTGGCCAAACCCTCGGTGATTTCGGTCGTTGTGCCCTCGCGGCGAAAAGAGTAATAATGATGGAGAACTGTGCAATGCCTTCCGGTGTAGCACCTGTCCAACAGACCCCGTTGTCGACGCCCGACACCTGTGACCTACGTCACGCCAGTCCTGGCAGGAGGTTGAGAAAGATGACCCGCAATTGCCGTCGCCTTGCGCGCGGCGCATGGCTCCCGATCGCGCTGCTCATCGCCGCAGGGTGCAAACAGGGGCCGTCCCCCGAGGTACAGGCGCGCATCGACAGCCTGTCCCAGGCGTCGTCCCAACGCGACCGGTTGATGCAGGAGGTCGCGGAGAACACCCGCCTCGTGAGCGAGATCAGCCGCGAGCTGGCCCGGGTGAACGTCCCGGCGCGAGCGCTCAAGGTGTCCGGCGAGTCGCCGCTCCGCGCATCGCGCGACACGCTAATTCAGAAGATCCGGTACATGACCACGCGGGTGAAGGAGATCGAGCCGCGGCTCAAGGAGAGCGAGCAGCGTATCAAGGATCTCACCACGCTCTCCGACAGCCTGCGGAACGAGCTCGCCTCGACCATGCAGAACCTCCAGGGCGTGATCGCCAATCAGAAGGAGACGATTGACGCGCTCACGCTCCAGGTGGAGACCCTCACCGCGGAGAATTCGGCCCTCCGGGACACGCTCGAGAACATGTCCACGATCTCGAACACGGTCTACTACGTGGTCGGCACCAAGGATGAGCTCGAGCAGAAGGGGATCATCACGGAAGAGGGCGGGGCCCGATTCCTCTTCGTCCTGTGGAAGAGCGGGAAGACGCTCGTGCCGTCCCGCAACCTCGATCCCGGCGTCTTCACGGTAGCGGACCGGCGTCATTTCACGGAGCTGCCGTTGCCGACGGCCGATAAGGAATATCGCATCGTCTCGCGCCAGGACACGTCGGCGCTCGAGACGCCGCCCGATCACGACGGCAAGATCAGCGGTCGCGGGGTGAAGATCGCGGACCCGGCGAAGTTCTGGGCCAACTCGAAGTACCTCATCATCGTCGAAGGCTGAACGCACCTAAAGGGGAGGCTCGCGGCGCTTGACCGAAAACACTCGGGCCGCTAGCCTCACCCTGTGGTCCTTTTCGCCAGCACAGGCCCCGGTCTCCTGAGCCCAGACCGGTGACCTGTAACGGGGCGGCCCCAGTTTTGTGGCTGGTTCGGTCGCCTGCGCGTGCGCTGGGTCACAGGGGGAACACCGCCGCCACGCGCGCACGGGGGCGCGAGACTTGCGATTGCCCGCCGACGCGCCCGCACGAACTGAACAAGAAGGGGGGCTCATGCACGGAGTGATCAGGCGGTACCGGGTGAGGCTGGGTACGGTGGAGCAGGCGGCCCACTACGCGGAAAAGGGCTTCATGCCCATCGTCCGCGACATCCCGGGCTTCGTCTCCTGCCACCTGCTCGATGCGGGGAACGACATTCTGTCCTGCATCGTGCTGTTCGAGACCGAGCAAGGGGCGGAGGCGGCGGTGCGCGCCTCTCGCGAGTGGTTCCGCGACGAGTGGTCGTCGTTCCGGCCGGTCCCGCCGGAGGTGACCATTGGCGAGGTCCTGGCCCGCGCCACGGCCGATCGGCGTGCGGCAGACCGCCGGCAGCTGGCCTTGATCGGTGCGGCGATCTGGACCGGGCCCGAGCGTCGCATGAACGGCGACCGCCGGGTCGAGGCGCCGAGCTGGGCCGTCGCGGGCTAGCGCCCTAGCCCCAGTCCCCGAAAGGCCTCGTGGAGATCGTCGAGCACGGCCGCGCCGCGCTCGAGCCGCGCGTCGTCGCCCGTATGCCGCCGCACGACGCCGGCGATCATGCGCTCCAGCCCCGCCGTCTCGCTGCGCCCGAACTTTCCGTCCTTGCAATCGATGTCGTGCACCAACTCCCCGATGACCGCCAGCCCCGCGTCGGTGAGCCCGAACCGGGCCACCAGCGTTTCGAAGGTGCAGCGATCCCCCTCGTGCGTGTACTCGGCTTCGAACATGTCGAAGCGCAGCTCGCCGGGGGCGGTGCGCGCATCGTGGGACGCGACGAACCGGAAGCGCGCCTTGGGGTCGATAAACCGGCGGATCAGCCACGCGCTGGCGATCCGGTCGACGTGCACGCCGCTGCGGGTCACCCACGTGCGGCCGTGGACCGGACGGGCGGGCCGCGCCGCGGAGGTTGGGGAACGGCGGGCAGGCTTGCCGCGGTCCCGCGCCCGGGTCAAAGCCGCCTCCGCTGCGCGGCGCCCGGGTGCGCCGAAGTGATCGAGCGCCGCGATCTCCGCGAACCGGCGCTCGAGCCGCGCCAGCTCTCCTGACGAGTTGGGTTCATCCCCATTCCCGCTCTCGCGTGCGACCTCCGCCGCCGCGCGCGCGAGCTCCCCATACTCGGCGTCGCGCTGCGCCCGGAACAGCGCTTCGATTTGTCCGTCCGATAGGCCGTCCACGAACGCAGCCTGGCACACGGATGCCTCGCCGCCTCCGGCCACGATATCGCGCCGCAGCCATTGAAAGTCTTCGCTGGCTTGCTCGGTGTGGGGCAATACATAAACGGAGTTCTTGATCGCGACCGCGCCGATCCGCTGCAGGCGGCGCCAGATCTTGACCCTGAAATAGTCGGGTTTGGGCGGGAGCTGATGGATGAGCAGCAACCAGCGGCCCCCCGGACTCTCGAGGACTGGACGCTTCCGCCCACTCACCAGAGGTTCCGCATGCCGGAGCCCGCAGCTCGCCGGACGCCCGGCTCGCCGGGCGTCGCGAGCCGCGCGTCGGCGCCGAGGGCACCGGTCGCGGGATTGAAGAAGTGCTCGCCGGCCACGGCCAGGGTGAGCGCAGCGACCTCCTGCTCGGAGAAATGGCCCCGCAGCTGCGCGAGCACCGCGTCGGGAATCCCACCCGCCCGGTCGGTGTAGCGCGACACCGCTTCGGTGAACGCCAGCGCGGCGCGCTCCCGCGTGGAGAACAGCGGGCTCGCGGCGTAGCGTCGCAGCGCCCCGAGCTCAGCGATCGGGAGAAACGCCTGGCGCCACCGATGCAGGCCGTGTTCGATGCACCAGCGGCACCCCGAGAGCTCGGCGGCGAGCTGCCGCACGAGCAGGTCGACGCGGCGGTCGAGCGTCGCCCCGCCCGCGATGTAGCGACCCATCCGCGCGTAGGACGGCAGCGCGCGTGGCCCAGGAGGTGGCACCGGTGGCGGATCGGAGAGCGTCTTCCAGGTGCGAGTAAGCCACCGTACTAGTATCATGTGAGTGATACAATTGTATCATCGCGTGACTGGCCGGGCAACCCCCTTCCCCCGTCCCGAACGCCCCTATTTCTTGGCTTCCCATGTCCCTCTCCCGTCGCCTGTTGCTGCGGGCGTCCCGCAGCCCCTGGCTCGCCCGCCAGCTGTCCGAGCGCGCCTTCTTTCGCCGCGCCGTGCGGCGGTTCATGCCCGGGGAGGACGTCGGTGCGCCGCTCGCCGCAGCCGCGGACCTCGCCCGGGACGGCATCGGCAGCGTCCTGACCCAGCTGGGCGAGCAGGTCACGAGCCGCGAGGAAGCCGGCGGCGTGCGCGACCACTATCTGCGGGTGCTCGAAGAAATCCGGCAGCGCCAGCTGCCCACGGAGATTTCGGTCAAGCTCACCCACGTGGGCCTCGATCTGAATCCCAGAGCGTGCCTCCAGGACCTGCTGACGCTCGCGGCACGGGCGGCCGCCGTTGGGTCGTTTCTGTGGATCGACATGGAGGAGTCACGCTACGTGAACGCGACGCTCGAGCTGTTTCAGGCCGTTCGCGCCGCCCACACGGGCGTCGGCGTCTGCCTCCAGGCCTACCTGCGCCGTACGCCCGCCGACCTGGAGGCGCTGCTCCCGCTGGCACCCGCCATCCGGCTCGTGAAGGGCGCGTACAACGAGGCGGCGGACGTGGCCTTTCCCAAAAAGCGCGATGTCGACGCCGCCTACGCCGTGCTGGCGGGGCGGCTGCTCGAGCGCGCGGCGCAGGGCGAGGCGCGTGCGGTATTCGGCACGCACGACCTCGGCCTCATCGCGCGGCTGCGCGAGCGGGCCCTGGCGGTCGGGGCCGCGCCGGGAGCCTACGAAGTGCACATGCTCTACGGCATCCGCGCCGCCGAGCAGCGCGCGCTCCAGAGCGAGGGGGTGCCGGTGCGGGTCCTGATCAGCTACGGGACACACTGGTTCCCGTGGTACATGCGCCGGCTCGCCGAGCGACCGGCGAATGTGTGGTTTGTGGTGCGCAATCTGTTCTAGTCGAAACTCTTGAGTAGGTGCGGGCCCTGACCCCGGGCGCGAGCCCGGGGTGCACCGGCCGCGGACCGTGCGACTTGAGCAGAAATGCCCATCCCGCGACCTTTCCCGACATGACCGCCCGAATCTCCCCCTCCCTTCCGTCAGCCCCAGCCGAGCTCGACCGCTGGCGTCGCGAGACGCCGGG
>DASQAM010000366.1:0-6546 GCA_035635735.1 Gemmatimonadales bacterium
CGACCCAGCGTCCGCTTCTCCGGCGGGATCGTGTTCGCGGTGCGCGCAAGGGAGTTGAAAAACCGGTCATCCAGGTCTTCGAGCGCCCGCTTGAGCCGATAATACTTCAGGTGATCGTCCCCCAGCAGCTCCATCCACTCGGCGTGATACGCCGATAGCCGGCTCGCACTGGTGTCCCCAGCCCGGATGGCCGCCGCCGCGACGCCGCCGGCGAGTCGCCCGGCCTTCATCGCGTTCACGATGCCGCCGCCGGACAGCGGATTGATCATGTGAGCCGCGTCGCCCGCCACCAAGACGCCGTCGGTGTAGGTCTGTCGGATGGTCGTGTGGGCGATGACGCCACCCACCGTGCAGGCCGTCTTGGCGCCCCGCGGATAGCGACGGGCGATCCAGGCGTCGAGGTATTGTCGGGCGTTGCGGGCGTCGGCCTTCAAGGCGACGAGGCCGAGGCCCACGTTCGCCACGCCCGGACTCTTGGGGAAGACCCAGGCGTATCCGCCTGGTGCGATGTCGGCGCCGAATTGCAGGTAGATGGCGTCGGGATCGAAGTCGATCCCCTCGACGACGTACTGCGCGCACGACTCCATGTCGCGGGCCGGGACCCGGGTTTCGAGGCCCGCCCAGCGACCGACCATCGCTTCGACCCCGTCCGTCCCGATCACGACGCGCGCCCGGCACGTCTCGTCGCCCCCGGCGCCGCGCAGCCGAACCCGCCAGCGGCCGTCGGGCTCACACGTCATACCGGCCGCCTCGGTGCTCACGCGGAGCTCGGCCCCGAGCGCCACGGCGCGCTCGGCGAGATAGGCGTCGAACCGGGTACGATCGAGAATCCAGCCGACATCGCGCTCGGCGACCTTCACCTCCGTGTCGTCGGGTGCGACGAACACGACCCGCGTGATCTTGCGAGCCGCCCAGGGAGCGCCGTCGGGGTCGGCGAATTCACGCAGGCCGGCGTTCCCGACGCCTTCGGCGCAGCGCACCGGCGTGCCCACTCGGGCGTCGCGCTCGAGCAACATGACGTCGAGCTCGGGCGCGGCGCGCTTCGCTTCCCACGCCGCCACCGCGCCCGCCGGCCCCGCACCAATGACCAGCACATCGGTGTCGTGCATCACGCGGGAACCATGGTCAGCGCGCCGACGGGGCAGGGGGCGATGCATTTGCGGCAGCCGGTGCAGGTGCTCCGATCGACGACCAGGTCGGTGAGCTCGAGATGAATCGCTTCCGGCGGGCACAGCGGGAGGCACAAACCGCACCGGTCGCACACCTGGAGATCCACTACGGCAATCTCGGGGAAGGCCGGCGCGGGTGGCATGCGCGAACGCTAGCCGCCGCCATCAGAAGCGTCAAGCATCAGCCTTGCTTGGAGTTACGCTTTTCATTAGCTTGATGCGCTCGCACGCGCCCCCCTAACGACTTTCACTCGACGACCTCGTGCCCCTACGCTGGCCGAAATGGACGCTCGGTGCTTGGAGTCCGGCGAATGAGATCGCCGTGGATCTGGGCACAGCCAACACGCTGATCTACGTGAAGGGCGAGGGCATCGTGCTCAACGAGCCCTCCGTCGTCGCGATCGAGAAGTCGACCGGGAAAATCAAAGGCATCGGGCTCGAGGCGAAGCGGATGCTGGGCCGCACGCCGGACGGCATCCTGGCCGTACGACCGCTGAAGGACGGTGTGATTGCGGACTTCGACGTCACCGAGAAGATGCTGCGGTTCTTCCTGAAGACCATCATCGATCGCCATCTGTTCCGTGTGAAGCCCAAGGTGATCGTGTGCGTGCCCTCGGGCATCACCGAGGTCGAAAAGCGTGCGGTGCGGGACTCGGCCCAGTCGGCCGGGGCGAAGGAGGTCTACATGGTCGCCGAGCCGATGGCGGCGGCGATCGGCGTGGGGCTGCCCGTCGAGACGCCCACGGGCAACATGGTGATCGACATCGGCGGCGGCACGACCGAGATCGCGGTGATCGCCCTTTCCGGGATCGTCTCGGATACGTCGATCCGCACCGGCGGTGACGAGCTGGACCAGGCGATCGTGCAGTTCATGCGCAAGAACTACAACCTCTTGATCGGCGAGCCCACGGCCGAGCAGATCAAGATCCAGATCGGGTCGGCCGCACCCGTCGGAGAAGAGCGGGAGATGGAAGTGAAGGGCCGCGACCTCGTCTCCGGCATCCCCAAGATCGTGCGGGTGCACTCGAGCGAGATCCGGGAGGCCGTGCAGGAGCCGATCCAGCAGATCGTCGACGCGGTGCGCCGCGCGCTCGAGATCACGCCCCCCGAGCTGGCGTCGGACATCGTGGATCGCGGCATCGTCATGACCGGCGGGGGCGCGCTGATCCGCGGCCTCGACGTGCTGCTGCAGCAGGAGACGGGCCTGCCGATCCACCTCGACGAGGACCCGATGACCTGCGTCGTGCGGGGGACGGGGCGGATCCTCGACGATCCGGAGAAATACCGCAACGTCCTGACGACCTAGGGCGATGGCGCTCGGAGCGGACCGCTACGCCTCGCGAGGCGACACCTTCGCGTTCCTCGTCTGCGTCTTGCTTTCCGTCGCCGCTATGAGTTTGCCCGAGCGCATTCGCGATCCGCTCGCGCGCGGCCTGCGGCAGACGGTGCTTGCCCCGTTCCTGGCGCTGCAGCAGCAAACCGAGCTCCTGTCCGCCTCGCTCGCCCGCTACGACGCGGTGGTGGCCCAGCGCGACTCCGCCGCCCTCGCCGCGACCTTCCTCCCCGAGCTGCGGGGCGAGAACGCCCGGCTCCGCGGCTTGCTCGGTCTGGGCACACGACTCTCCAGCGGCTACGTGCCGGCCGAAGTGCTGCACGAGCCAGAGCCGTCGAGTGCCCTCACCTTCATCGTGTCCGCCGGGAAGAAGCAGGGAGTCAAGCCGTTGTCCGCGGTGGTGAGCCCGGAAGGGCTGGTAGGGATCGTGAGCTCAGTGGACGCGAAGACCAGCGTGGTCGTGAGCTGGGCGCACCCCGAATTCCGCGCCAGCGCGATGGCGGCGGATGGGAGCGTCTACGGTATCGTTGCCCCCCACGGCAGCGAAGGGCCGCGCATCTGGCTGCTCGAGCTGCAGGGCGTGGCCTACCGGCAGCTCGTGCCCACCGGCACGATGATCCTCACGTCGGGTCTGGGCGGCGTGCTGCCACGCGGCATTCCGATCGGCACCGTGCTGGGCGTCGCCGGGCAAGCGGAGGGGTGGGAGCGCGCCTACCTGATCCGGCCCGCCGTGCACCCCGCGGCGGTGACCCACGTGATGATTCTCACCGGACCGCCGGTCCGCGGGGACCTGCGCTCACTGTTCGAATCGAGCGGAGAGACGCCGTGAGGCGCAGCGACAAGTATCGCTTCTACGTGATTCTCGCCGCGCTCGTAGTGCTGCAGTTCTCTGTCCGGGGACGGCTGGGGGGCGACCGCGTAGCGCCCGACTTCCTGCTGCTGGCGCTCCTGATCTACACGATCCGGGCGCGGCCGGGCCCGAGCGCCGCGGCGGGCTTCCTGGTCGGCCTGCTGCGCGACGCGCTCACGCCGGCGTCGTTCGGGGCAGGGGCCCTCGCGCACACGCTCGTGGGGTACCTCTCCTCGTGGAGCAAGGCCGTGTTCTTCGCGGAGAACCTGTTCGTGAACGGCTGTCTGTTCTTCGCCGGCACTTGGTGCCGTAACCTCGCGGTGGCGCTCGCATCGGGGAAGCTCAAGGGCGGGCTGTTGGGTTGGGAGCTGCTGGTGTGGTCCCCGATCCAGAGCCTGACGACCGCCGTGGCCGGCGTCCTCGTGCTGTGGCTGTTCGGGCGACACCTGGCGATCCGGCTGAGCGACGCATGAGCGCGTTCCACCCGCACCTGCTCGAGCGGCGGCTCCGCCTGACGCGGACCGTGGTGTTGGGAGCGTGGGCCGCCCTCGTGCTGGTGTTCTTCCGCACGCAGATCCTCGACCACTCGAAATACCAGCTGCAGTCGGAGACAAACCGCCTGCGACCCATCTCGCTGCCCGCGCCGCGCGGCATCATCACCGATCGCAACGGCAAGATCCTCGCGGAGAATCTGACCGGCTACACCGTGTCGCTGCTTCCGGCGGCGGACGAAGACTCGCTGCGGGCCACGCTGCGGCGCATCGCGTCGATCGTCAAGCTCGACAGCGCCGCCATCGAGCGGTTGCTGATCCGGTACCACCGGACACCCTACCTGCCGATCACCGTCCTTCCGAACGCGACCTTCGACGTCGTGTCGGCGCTGGAGGAGCGGCGATTGATCTTCCCGGGCCTGCTGATCCAGGCGGAGCCGAAGCGGCACTATCCGGACAGCTCGGTGGTCGCCCACCTGGTGGGCTACGTCGGCGAGATCACCGAGACGGAGCGGGCCCAGCGGCGATTCGCGTCGGTGCGGCTCGGTGGCCTCCTGGGAAAGGGCGGGCTCGAGCGGCAGTACGACGACTCGCTCCGGGGCGCGGACGGCGTGCGCTTCGTCGAGGTGAGCGCGCTGGGACGGGTCGTGCGCGAGGGAGGCACGGCCTCCCGGCTGCCCCCGGTGCCGGGCCGCGCGCTGCACACCACCATCGACCTCGAGCTGCAACGCTACATCGCGCGGATCTTCCCGGCGGGACAACGCGGTGCGGTGCTCGCGCTGAACCCTAATACCGGGGAGGTCCTCGCCCTGTACAGCGCGCCGGGTTTTGATCCCAACGCGTTCGTGGGCGGCGTCGACCCGGATTACTGGCGTCGTCTCAACGTGAGCGAGGCGCACCCGCTGTTCGACCGGACGATCCAGGCGCGCTATCCGCCGGGATCCACCTGGAAGCTGGCCCTGGCGGCGATTGCGCTGCGGCGCGGCATCGTCACGCTACGGTCGCACATGCCGATCCCCTGTCGCGGCGGCTTCCAATACGGCAACCGGTTCTTCCGCTGCTGGTCGGCCCAAGGCCACGGCGACCTGGTCCTCGCCGACGCGATCGCCCAGAGCTGCGATGTGTACTTCTATCAGCTGGGACTGAAGCTCGGCCTCACATCGATGCTGGAGGACGCCACGGGTCTGGGGTTCCATTCCCGCACCGGCATCGACCTCCCCGGCGAGATCACCTCCGAATTCCCGGGTGGCACCGACTATTACGACCGCGTCTACGGCCCGCGCCGTTGGACGGCGGCGGTGACGCTCAACCTCGCCATCGGGCAGGGGGAGAATGCCCAGACCCTGGTCAACATGATCCGGTTCTACCAGATGCTCGCGAGCGACGGCCGGGCGCGATCTCCCTATCTCGTGCATCCCGCCCCCGATGCGAACGTGAGCCTGGCGCTGGCGCCCGACCAGCTGGCGGGCCTGCGCCAGGCGATGATCAGCGTGGTGGAGCGCGGCACGGCGCGCGGCGCGGGACGGTTCGGCGGCAGCGTCGCCATCGCCGGGAAGACCGGCACGGCCCAGAACCCGCACGGGCCGGCGCACGGCTGGTTCATCGGATTTGCGCCCGCCGAGAAGCCGGAGATCGTCGTGGGCGCGATCGTGGAGTTCGCCCGCGAGGGCCCCTACGTAGCGCCCCTCGTGACCCGCGTGATCGGGCACTACCTCGGGGTGGACACGACCCTCGCCTCGAAGATTCGGATCGTGCTCCCGACCGACACCGC
The DNA here is from genome assembly GCA_035635735.1 of Gemmatimonadales bacterium. Lineage (GTDB taxonomy): Bacteria > Gemmatimonadota > Gemmatimonadetes > Gemmatimonadales > GWC2-71-9 > AG41. Next base: position 5,615 of record DASQAM010000366.1, read on the forward strand.
CCCGCACGCCACGCAGATCCTCCCCGGCATCCCGGAAGAGGACAGCACCGTCGTGCCCCCTATCCTTCCCCCGAGCCTGCCACCGGACAGCGGCAATGCGCCTCCGCCTCACTGAGATCGACCGACCGCTGACCGCGGTGGTGCTCGCCCTCGCCGCCTACGGGCTCGCGACGCTCTATTCCGCGGGACAAACCGATGTGCCCACCTTCGTCACCACTATCTGGCAAAAGCAGGTCATCTGGCTGGGTGTGGGGCTTGTGGCCGTCGTGTTGATGTTCCGCACGTCGCCGCGGCTGCTCGAATGGGCCACGCCGTACGCGTACGGCATCGGCGTCGTGGTGCTGCTGCTCACGCTCGCGGCCGGCACGGGGGCGGGCACTGCCGCGAGCGAGCGGTCGTGGATCGCGATCGGGGGGGTACGCCTGGGCCAGCCAGTCGAGCTGGCCAAACTGGCCGTTGTTCTCATGCTGGCGCGCTGGCTCGCCGAGCGCCGGGAGGCGCCGGCCACGCTCCGCGAACTGCTGCCCCCCTGCCTCATCGCCGGTGTGCCGACGTTGCTCGTCGCCAAGCAACCGGATCTGGGAAGCGCCATCGTGTTCATCGCGATCCTATTCGCGATGCTGTACTGGGCCGGCACGAAGCCCTCCCTCCTGGTCCTCCTCGGGTCGCCGGTGATCGGCCTGGTGCTCGCCTTCTCGACGGTGGCCTGGGGTGCCTGGATCATCGTGCTGCTCGCCCTGCTGCTCTGGTGGCGGCCGTACGTGTGGGAAGGCCTGACCGTGATGCTGGCCAACGTCGTCATGGGCGTCGTGGCGGTGCCGTTCTGGCGTCGCCTCGCCCCCTACCAGCAGAACCGCCTGCTCGCGTTCCTGAACCCCGAGGTGGACCCCCGCGCGACCGGGTGGCACGTCATTCAGTCGAAGATCGCCATC
>DASQAM010000367.1:0-3197 GCA_035635735.1 Gemmatimonadales bacterium
AACGCCGATCAGGAAGTGGTGAACCCGGCGCTGAACCTGATCTTCTCGACCGCGATCGGGAACTTCGATCTGACGACGTTCCTGCAGGCGCTGCAGCGGGTCGAGCTGGCCGACGTCCAGGCGGAGCCGACGATCACGACGCTCGACAACCGGGCGGCCGAAATCCTGGTCGGCGACCGCGTGCCGATCCGCGTGATCGATGTGAGCACGGGGACGGTCGCGGGCGTCGCGCCGCGCGCCACGGTCCGCTTCGAGCAGACCGGCATCAACCTGAAGGTGACGCCGCACGTGACGGCGAACCGGCAGGTGTTGATGGAAGTGCACGCCGAGCGCTCCAACGTGAAGCCCGCGTCGGTGGACATCGGCTTCACCTTCCAGACGCAGCAGGCGGACAACCAGATCTTGGTGAACGACGGTGAAACCGCCGTCATCGGTGGCCTCACGGTGACGGAGGTCACGGTGACAAAGTCCGGAATCCCGTTCCTTGTAGACCTGCCGATCCTCGGGAAGCTGTTCGGCTTCAGCTCCGAGCAGGAATCGCGGCGCGATCTGTTGATTCTCATCACGCCGCACATTATCGACGACCTGGTGACGCCCAGCACCGGGAAGTAACCAGGAGCGTTCTTATGCAGCAGAGGCGTGGGGTCCGGGGTTGGTGCGTGCTGGTCGCGGTCGCAGGCGCCGTCGGCGCCTGCGAGACCGCCCGGAACCCGGGCGGCATCCAGCGCGATGTGAATCCGCCCACCATCGTTCTGACCCCGGCGGCGGACACGCAGCAGATCGCGGCGGGGCTGTCGTTCACCGTCAACGCCACCGACAACCTGGGCCTGAAGGACATTCGCCTCACCTATTCGGGCGGGTATATCGCCCAGACCGACACGATTTTCAACACGACGGTCACGAGCTTCAACCAGGGCACGCGGGTCACGTTCCCGGTTGGCTCGGGCGCGGGCGGGTTCATCACCATCATCGGTCGTGCAACCGACGGCGCGGGGAACTTCTCGGAAGACACCATCGTGGTCTTCCTGTCGAACGTGCAGGCGCTGAGCGTCACGCTGGTCGCGCCCACCGCCCCGGCGCTCGCCTCGACGGGCAAGAACATCCCGGTGGAAGTCCACGCGCAGCAGCTGGGCGGGATCGCGACCATCGGATTCATCATCGTGCCGCGCGCGGCCGTCCAGGATCCGACCGTGCCGCCCAGTGACTCGCTCGTGTTCACCCCACCCGCGCGGCAACCGCCGGACACGTCCTACACGGACACGCTGACGGTCCAGGTCGGGTTCACGAGCTTCACCGTGACCGGGTTCGCGGTGGACGCGGGTGGACGCCGGGCGTTCTCCAACACGGTCACCGTCACGGTGCAAACGCCGGGGAACGACGTCACGCCGCCGACCGTGTCGCACATGATCTCCTCGCGCGTGGAGGTGAACGACAACGTCGCCGTGCACGCCACCGACCCGAGCGGGATCAAAGTGATGGGGTTCCGGGTGGACACGGCGCTGGCCGCCGTCCCACCCTTCACCGGGGTCACGCCGCTCAAGTTCGTGCTCGATTCGACCATGGCCGCGGGCAACCTGACCACGGTCGATAAGGTGTTCGCACTCGCCCTGCCGCTCGCAGACAGCGGCTTGCCGAAGAGCGTCGTGATACGAGGCTATGCCTGCGACCTGGCCGTGGCCCGGAACTGCGCCTACTCGCAGACGAGCACCGTCATCGTGGGGAGCCCGGCGCGCCGGGCGGCGCCCATGGTCATCGGGGCGAGCGGCGGCGTGGATACCGTCGTCGTGGTGGCGGGGACCACCCATTCGCTGCCGTTCGGCGGGCACATTGCCGACGCGATCTACAACTCGAACCGGCGCGAGCTGTACCTGACCAACGACGCGCTGGGCCGGGTCGAGGTGTACAACCTGGCGACCAACACGTTCGACCCGACCGGCATCATCACCGCCGGTCCGGTGCCGTGGGGCATCGCGCTCTGGCCGGTGGACACGCTGGGCACGTACGACCCCAACCGCGTCGTCGTGGCGGACGCCGGCGGCACCGAATTGTCCATTCTGGATGCGAGCACGCGCCGGCTGCTGTGGCGGCAGGGGCTGCCCAACTTCCTGATCGAGAAGTACTCGATTCAGGTCCTGAGCGGCTTCATCCGCGCCGTGATCACGGTGCACGACGTGTCCGACAGGCCCCAGTACCTCGGCACCGTGTGCCGCGTGGGCGGCGCGCCGCCGAACTGCGATCCGAACCAGATCTACGCGATTTACTCGACGACCCCGACGCAGAGCAGCTCGACCCCGTTCAACGGGCGGGCCACGCTGCGGATGGAAAAGCTCATCAACTCGAGCGATACGACCCAGCTGTTCGGCCACTTGTTCTGGGAGCTCGGGGCGCTGGGCCAGAACGTCACGGGGGACACGCTGCGCATCGAGATGATCCGGCCGACCCTGGGGCAGCGCGCGGTGGTGCTCACGGCGTGCAAGCAGGTCACCATCGATTTCGGATCCTTCGGCCTCGGCGACCAGACGTTTGTCCGGAACACCGGAAACTTCACGCATGCGTTCGTGGGCGAAGGCGGCAGCAACATCGAGTTGTCATCGGCGCGTGTGTTTGCGTACTCGGCCAAGAAGCAGTTGATCAGGCCGGCCAACAGCTGCACCATGGGCGGGGCCTTTGGCATCCCCGAGTCGGGCACCGACGATCAGGACTTCGGGATGTCCCCAGGGGTGCACGTCAGCGATTTCATCAGCAACACCGGGGTCCACGTCGTGTCGATCGCCACCAACTTCAACGGCCTGACGAATCTGGTCCGGGCGGGCACAGACTCGATTTACTACCTCGACGAGGGACTGCGGCTGTGGGGCACGTCGTCCGTCGGGTCGTCGACGCCCGGGATGGACATGAACTACAACCACAACTTCGAGCCCGGTACCGGTTGCGCCCCTAATTGCGGCGGGGGTTCAGGAAACATCAACGAGCGGATGGTGTTCGCCGCGTCGCCGGACACGAGCATCCGCGTGTTCGACACCTACTTCTTCAACCAGCAGCGGAAGATCGCGATCCGCGACCCGATCATCGGCCCGCTGCGGGTGGCGTTCGACGCGACGAGCGCCCAGCAGTATCTGTTCGGCATCACGGCGCGCGGGCTCGTAGTGGTCTCGCTCCCGACCATCACGAACATCAACCCGCAAGCGCCTCCGCGA